>JANMHL010000358.1:0-6539 GCA_031375125.1 Novosphingobium sp.
CGGGTCGATACGCTGACCGCGATCATGCTGGTGGTGGTGACCACGGTTTCGGCGCTCGTGCACCTCTATTCGTGGGGCTACATGGCTGAAGACCCGGATCAACCGCGGTTCTTTGCCTATCTCTCGCTATTCACTTTCGCGATGCTGATGCTGGTGACTGCCGACAACCTCGTCCAGATGTTTTTCGGCTGGGAAGGGGTGGGACTTGCCTCGTACCTGCTCATCGGGTTCTGGTTCAAAAAGCCCAGCGCCAACGCCGCCGCGATCAAAGCCTTCGTGGTCAACCGGGTTGGCGATCTGGGCTTTATGCTGGGCATTTTCGGGACCTATCTGGTGTTCAACACCGTCTCGATCCCAGAAATTCTGGTCCGCGCGCCGAGCATGGCTGGATCGACCATCGGGTTCCTGGGGATGCAGTGGGATACGATGACGGTCCTGTGCGTGCTGCTGTTCATCGGCGCGATGGGCAAATCGGCGCAGCTGGGCCTGCACACCTGGCTACCCGACGCGATGGAAGGGCCAACGCCGGTTTCCGCGCTCATCCACGCCGCAACCATGGTCACCGCCGGTGTGTTCATGGTCTGCCGCCTGTCGCCGATGTTCCAGACTAGCCCGACCGCGATGGCGGTGGTTACCGCTGTGGGCGCTGCGACGCTGTTCTTTGCCGCGACGATTGGCACCACGCAGTGGGACATCAAGCGGGTGATCGCCTATTCGACCTGTTCGCAGCTGGGCTATATGTTCGTCGCTGCAGGCGTCGGCGCGCCGGGAGCGGCAATGTTCCACCTGTTCACCCACGCATTCTTCAAGGCGCTGCTGTTCCTTGGGGCTGGCTCTGTGATCCATGCGATGCACCATGAGCAGGATATGCGGTTCTATGGCGGGCTGCGTAAGCATATTCCGCTGACCTTCTGGGCGATGACCATCGGCACTCTGGCGATCACCGGGGTCGGCGTTGTCGGCGTGTTCGGTTTCGCCGGGTTCTATTCGAAGGATGCAATCCTTGAAGCGGCGTTTGGCGCGCACACCGGAATTGGCACGTTCGGATTCTGGATGGGGCTGGGCGCGGCTTTGCTGACCAGTTTCTATTCGTGGCGGCTGATTTTCCTGACCTTCTTTGGCAAGCCGCGCTGGGAGCAGTCCGAGCATATCCAGCACTCGGTGCACGATGATCACCATGGCCACCATGCCAAGCATGACGATGGCACGGCAGGCTATCACCCGCACGAAAGCCCGCTGGCAATGTTGATCCCGCTGGGCGCGCTTTCGCTCGGCGCGGTGATCGCCGGGTTCCTGTTCCACCACGAATTTGTCAGCGCGGGCACCGGCCATTTCTGGCAGGGCAGCGTGGCCTTCAGTGAGGAATTGATCCACCATATGCACGAAGTGCCGACCTGGGTGAAATGGGCGCCGTTCGGCGTGATGATCACCGGGCTGGCAGTCGCCTGGTTGGCTTATATCCGCCATCCGGAAATTCCGGCCAAGTTCGTTGCTGCGATCAAGCCGGTCCACACTTTTGTCTACAACAAGTGGTACTTTGACGAGCTTTACAATCTGATCTTCGTCCGTCCGGCTTTCTGGCTCGGCGACAAGTTCTGGAAGATCGGGGATATCGCGATCATTGACCGGTTCGGCCCGAATGGCTCGGCCTGGGCGGTGCTGCAGGGCAGCCGGATCGCGGCCCGGTTGCAGACCGGTTATCTCTATTCCTACGCGCTGGTGATGCTGCTTGGCCTTACCGCGGCGATCAGCTGGGTTCTGGTGCACTGATATGATGGAACACATCCTCTCGCTGATGCTGCTGGTCCCATTGCTGGGCGGCGCAGTTTGCTTGGCTGTTTCTGCGCCAGCGGCGCGGACGGTCGCGCTGGTCGCAACGCTGCTCAATCTGGCGCTGGGCGCTCTGCTGTGGGCCCAGTTCGATGTCGGCGGCGCGCGGTGGCAGTTTCAGGAAAACTATGCGCTGTTCGACGGCTTTGCGTGGAAACTGGGGATCGACGGGATCGCGTTGATGCTGATCATGCTGTCGGTGTTTCTGATGCCGATCTGCATTCTGGCCAGTCAGTCGATCGAAAAGCGCGTCGGCGAATACATGGCCGCATTCCTGCTGATGGAAACGCTGATGATCGGCGTGTTCGCGGCGCAGGATCTGTTCCTGTTTTACATTTTCTTTGAGGCTGGCCTGATCCCGATGTACCTGATCATCGGCGTCTGGGGTGGGTCCGAACGGATCTACGCGAGCTACAAGTTCTTCCTCTACACCCTGCTCGGCTCGATCGTGATGTTGATCGCGATGATCTGGATGGCGCAAGAAGCCGCGACCACCGATATCCCAACGCTGATGGATTATGACTTCCCGTTTGAGGCACAGAAGCTGCTGTGGTTGGCGTTCTTTGCCAGCTTTGCGGTGAAGATGCCGATGTGGCCGGTCCACACCTGGCTGCCCGACGCGCACGTTCAGGCGCCGACAGCCGGTTCCGTGATTCTGGCCGGCGTGCTGCTCAAGATGGGTGGTTACGGCTTCATCCGGTTTTCGCTGCCGATGTTCCCCGAAGCGTCCGCGCACTATGCTTGGCTGGTCTTCGCGCTGTCGATGGCGGCGGTGGTCATCACCTCGCTGATCGCGCTGGTTCAGCATGATATGAAAAAGCTGATCGCTTATAGCTCTGTCGCGCATATGGCGATTGTCACGCTGGGGCTGTTCTCGTTCAACGTGCAGGGGCTCGAAGGCTCGATGATCGTGATGCTCAGCCACGGGCTCGTTTCGGGTGCCTTGTTCCTGTGCGTCGGCGTGATCTATGACCGGCTTCACACGCGTGAGATTGACCGTTACGGCGGTCTCGCGATCAATATGCCCAAGTACGCGCTGTTCTTTATGCTGTTCACGATGGCTTCGGTCGGGCTGCCTGGTACCAGCGGGTTCGTCGGCGAATTACTCAGTCTGATGGGGATCTATCAGGTGTCGAGCTGGGTCGCCTTGGTTGCAGGCAGCGGCGTCATTCTGGGGGCGGCTTATATGCTCTACCTCTACCGCCGAGTCATTTATGGCGATCAGAAGAACGCTGATGCGGCGGCCATGCCTGACCTCAGCTTGCGCGAATGGGCGATGCTGGCGCCGATAGCTGCGGCGGTCCTGTGGATGGGGATTTATCCAGAAACCTTCATGGCCCCGATGCGCGCCGATATTGCTGCGCTCGATGCCCGGGTGGCGCGGGCGAGGCCCGCTGGTGATGCACAATTGACTGCAGGGAAACCAATGCCCGTACTTGAAGAAGCCCATCAAGGGGGGGCGCGCTGATGGACTGGACCCAGTCGCTGCGCCTTGCGGCGCCCGAAGAACTGCTCAGCGTTTCCGCGCTGGTCTTGCTGGTCGCCTCTGCCTGGGGGCAGCGCGCCAAGGATGCGCGCGCAATCAACTTGCTGTCCGTGTTAGCGTTGGCAATCGCCGCGCTGATGGTCGCGCCAACGCTCTGTCAGGGCATTTCTGGCGATGCGGCGCTGGCCTTCAACGGGCTGTTTTCGGCAGACGCCTTCGCGGCCTTTGCCAAATTGCTGATCTTTGCTTCGGCGGCTGCTTCGTTGCTGGTCGCGCCGGCGTTCTTTGAACGCCACGGCGGCTATCGTTCGGAATTCCCGGTGCTGGTGCTGTTCGCGGTAATCGGCATGAGCATGATGGTTTCGGCGACCAATCTGATGACACTTTATATTGGGTTGGAACTCAATTCGCTCGCCGCCTATGTCCTCGCAGCCTTCCTCAAGGCGGATGATCGATCAGCCGAAGCGGGGCTCAAGTATTTTGTGCTCGGCGCGCTGGCCAGCGGCATCCTGCTGTTTGGGATGAGCTTGCTGTACGGCTTTACCGGGTCGATCAGCTTTGATGGGATCGCAGCCGCGCTCGGCGGCGGGCTGTCCAAGGGCGCGCTGTTTGGCTTGGTGTTTGTGCTGGCCGGGCTGGCCTTCAAGATCAGCGCCGTGCCGTTCCATATGTGGACGCCCGACGTTTACGAAGGTGCGCCAACTCCGGTGACCACGCTGTTTGCCTCAGCTCCAAAGGTCGCGGCCTTGGCGCTGACCATGCGGGTTACGGTCGAAGCGTTTGGCAGTCAGGCCCTCGCTTGGCAGCAGATCGTCGGGTTTGCCGCACTGGCGTCGGTGCTGGTCGGCGCGCTCGGCGCGATTGGGCAGACCAATATCAAGCGGCTGCTGGCCTATTCCTCGATCAACAACGTCGGCTTCATGCTGGTCGGCCTGACCGCCGCCAGCCCCGAAGGCATTGCTGCGGTGCTGGTCTACCTGACGATTTATGTGCCGATGACCATCGGCGGGTTCGTTGCCGTGTTGATGCTGCGCGATGCCGATGGCCGCCAGATTGAGGCGATTTCGGATATCGCCGGTCTTTCCCGTACTCGGCCGTGGTTGGCGCTGGGGCTGGGCTCCGTGATGTTCTCGATGGCCGGGATCCCGTTCTTCTTCGGGTTCTGGGGCAAATTCGTAGTGTTTAAGGCCGCAGTGGCGTCGGGCTGGATAATCCTGGCGCTGATCGCGGCGCTAGGTAGCGTAATCGGGGCGTTCTATTACCTCAAGATCGTCAAGCTGATGTATTTTGACGAACCAGCCGGCAAAGCCACCGGGCGCAGCGATATGGTCCACGAATGGCTTCTGGCCGTCTCGGCGCTGTTTATTTCCCCGTTGGGCTGGCTGTTTACCAAGGGTCTTGGCGCACTGGCTGCGATCGCGGCCGGTGTGCTCTTTGCGGGCGCTTGATCCAGACCGTACCTGAAACCGGATCGACCAACGCCGATCTCGCTGCGCGGCTTTCCGCTGGCGGGTTCGTGATCGAGGGTGATTGGCTGGTCGCTGACCGGCAAACTGCGGGCAAGGGGCGTCAGGGGCGCAGCTGGTTTGATGGGCGCGGCAATTTCATGGGCTCGACCGTGGTGCGCTTGGGCGCGGGGGATCCGCCGCCGGCCAGCCTTGCCTTGCTGGCCGGGCTGGCCCTGCATGAGGCAGTCGCCGCGCTGATACCACCTCCGGCCTGCGCACTGCTGAAATGGCCAAACGACCTGATGATCGGCGCCGCCAAGCTCGCGGGGATCTTATTGGAGCGGGTCGGGGAATCGGTGATCGTCGGGATTGGCGTCAACTTGGCCCAGGCGCCGCAGGTGGAGGGCCGCGAGACGATGGCCCTGACGGCATTTGCCCCCGCGCCGGACCGCGATCACTTTGCCGCATCGCTGGCTAGCCAGTTTGCGCTTGAATTGCAGCGCTGGCGTAGCTTTGGAATAGAGCCTATGATCGGCCGCTGGCTTGCTGCTGCCCATCCGCTCGGCACAGCTTTGGCGGTTGGCGAGCCTGGAGAGGCGCCGCTCAAGGGCCGATTTATGGGCCTCACTGCCGATGGAGCCTTGCAACTGGGCCTCGCGGACGGCACGACGCGCACAATCCACGCTGGCGAAGTACGCCTGGCCAGCGACAACTGAGGGGCGGGGCTATGCTGCTCGCAATCGATAACGGTAATACCAATGTAAAGTTCGCGCTGGTGAACGATGCGGGCGAAATTGTGCAGCGTTGGCGGCTCGCTACCGATATCAAGCGAACGGCTGATGAATACGCGGTCTGGCTCAACCAGCTGCTGGAAATGGAAGGCTACTCCCGGGCCGATGTCGGCGCCGTGGTGATTGCCTCGGTGGTCCCGCGCGCGGTCCACAATCTGCAGGAATTGGCGGCGAAATACTTTGGCGTCGAGGCCCTGATCGGGGGCCGTGCGCCAGTTGAATGGGGCATCGCGCTCAAAGTGGATGAGCCGCGCTCGCTGGGGGCTGATCGCGCAGTCAATGCGATTGCTGCGCAGGCGCTGGAGTCGGGCGACAAGATCGTCATTTCGTTCGGTACCGCCACTACGTTTGATCATATCGGCGCGGATGGGTCTTATCTCGGCGGCTCGATTGCCACCGGGGTCAGCCTGTCGCTCGATGCGCTCTACAACGCCGCCGCGATGCTGCCGCGGATCGCGATCGAGCCGCCGCCGAGCGCCAGTGTGATCGGCCGCGACACTGTTGGACAGATGCAGATCGGGATCTATTGGGGCTATGTCAGCATGATCGAAGGGATGATCGCGCGGATGAAGGCCGAAATTGGCCGCCCGGTTAAGGTCATCGCGACTGGGGGACTCGCCCCCCTGTTCCAGCAAAACGCCGACCTGTTTGACCGGGTCGAACCCGACCTCACCTTGAAGGGAATTGCCTTGTTATACGCCAACCGGACCACGAGCTCATGAAGCCTGGTAAGGAACTGCTGTTCTGTGCGCTCGGTGGATCGGGCGAAATTGGGATGAACGTCAACCTCTATGGCTGCGAGGGCAAGTGGCTGATGGTTGATCTGGGGATGACCTTCGGCGCCAACGAATACCCCGGCACCGAACTGGTTTTCGCCGATCTGGAATTCATCGAAGAGCGCAAGAAAGACTTGCTTGGGGTTGTGCTGACCCACGCGCACGAAGATCATATCGGTGCAGTGCCCTATTTTGCGAAGGAACTCGG
>JANMHL010000377.1:0-12669 GCA_031375125.1 Novosphingobium sp.
TTGACCAGAATTACCGCGATCTTGCCCTTCATGTCGACCCCGGCATAGTCATTCCAGCCCAGTTCGGGCGCAACGATACCGTGGCCGACGAAGACCAGCGGCGCGTCCTTCAGTTCGGTTTTCGGCGTGATCCGGTACGATCCGGCGACGAAATCCTTGCCAAAGTCAAAATGCATCGCTTGGCCCGCCACGTCGATATGCAGTCCGTTCGAATTCTGCGCTTCGATCTCAACCGTCGGCACGTCCTGCACCCAGCTGCCCTTGTTGCCCGGCTGCAGCCCGGCAGCCTTGAAGCGTTTGATGATGAAGGCGACCGTCTTGTCCTCACCAGCCGTGGTCGGCCCGCGCCCTTCATAGGCATCGGACGACAGCTCCCTGGTCACCGACTTCAACGTTTCGGCCGAGATCACCGGCGCGGCGATCTGCGGGAACGCGATCGCCCCGCCCTTTGCGCCGCGGGCCGAAACCCCGGTGGACAGCGCCACAGCGGCGCCCAGCGCGACAACCGAAACGAATGTGGTGCGAGTGAACTGCATCGGGCAATACCCTTGTGCTGGAGAAGCGATAGCGCGCTGTCTGGCAAAGCCCCGGCTGCAGCGCAAGAGCAGCGCGACGAACAGCTTGATTGCGGGTCCGCAAAGCGGCATCGCAAAACCAGATGAGCCCCAACTGGACCTCTGCCCTCGCCCGCGCCCGGGCGCATTCGCCGTTTCTGCGGGCCGGGCTGGACCGGCTGCCTGCGCTCGAAGCGCTGTTGGCCGATGGGCAGGGCGAAGCGGCGCTGACCTGGGCCAAGGCGGCGGGAGCCGCTGCAACCGATACCGGCAGCGCGCTGCGCCGAGAAAAGCTGGCCTTGGCAGTGGCGCTGGGGCTGGGTGATCTGGCCGGGGCTTTTGATCTGACCCGGGTGACTCATGAACTGTCCGATTTTGCCGACCGCGCGCTGGACACTGCGATTGCTGCCGCAATCCGGGCGCGGATGCCCGATGCCGCGCCGGCCGGGTTCATCGCGCTGGCGCTGGGCAAACACGGCGCGCGCGAGCTGAACTACAGCTCTGATATTGATCCGATCCTGCTGTATGATCCCGACCTGCTGCCCCGCCGGACCCGCGACGATCCGGGGGATGCGGCGCAGCGGGTGGCGCGCACGCTGATGCAACTGATGAGCCACGTTGACCACGAAGGCTATGTTTTCCGGGTCGATCTGCGGCTGCGCCCGGCCAGCGAGGTCAGTCCGCTGGCGATCCCGATTGGCGGGGCCTTGACCCATTATGAAAGCTCGGCGCTGACTTGGGAGCGGGCCGCCTTTATCCGTGCCCGAGCCTGCGCCGGGGATGTGCCAGCGGGCGAGGCGTTTCTGGCCGCGATCCGGCCGTTCGTGTGGCGCCGCAGCCTCGATTTCGGCGCAATTGCCGAGATTGGCCGGTTGACCCAGCGGATCCGTGCGAACCACACCGGGCCGACGCGCCCCGGCCCCGGCTTCAACCTGAAGCAAGGCCGCGGCGGGATTCGCGAGGTCGAATTCTATGCCCAGACCCACCAGCTGATCCACGGCGGGCGTAACCCGGCGCTGCGGCTGCGCGGCACCCGCGCCAGTCTGGATGCGCTGGCCGACGCCGGGTTGATTGCCAGCGACGATGCGCAGGTGTTGGGAGATAGCTATGACCGGCTGCGGACCCTTGAACACCGGTTGCAGATGGTCGCCGATCAGCAAACCCATTCGCTGCCGCATGATCCCGCAGCGCTCGACAATGTTGCGCGGCTGGAAGGGTTGGAAAGCGGCGCGGCCTTGGTGGCCGAGCTCGCGGCGATCACCGAGGCGGTCGGCTCGCGCTATGACCGCTTGCTGGCCCAATATGCCGAGGAAGGAGTCAGTGTCCCGCGCGCCGGTGGCGGCGCGGCGCTGACGGAGACTCTCAGCGGGCTGGGCTTTGCCGATCCCGCCGGGCTGGCTGCCAAAATCGAAAGCTGGCGATCGGGCAAGTTGCGCGCGCTGCGCAGCGAGGCCGCGCGCGAGGCGTTCGATGCGATGTTGCTGCCGCTGCTGACCGCCTTTGCCCAGGCGCCTGAGCCGGAGCGCGCGCTGCTGCGCTGGGAGGAGCTGTTGGCGGGCCTGCCCAGCGCGGTCAATTTGTTCCGCCTGCTGGAGGCGCGGCCTGCGCTGGCGCAGTTACTCGCCCGAATCCTCGGCCTTGCCCCGCCCTTGGCCGATGCGCTGGCGCGGCGGGCCGATCTGCTTGATCCGTTGATTGACGCGACCGCGTTTGATCTGCCCGGCCCGGTCGATCAGCTGATTGCCCAGCTCTCGCATGGCGAAGCCGATGACGATTATGAGCGCTTGCTAGGCCGGGTCCGGCGGCGGGTCGGCGAACTGCGGTTCAAGCTGGGGGTCCAACTGATCGAAGGAACCCGCGATCCGGTCGACATCGCCCAGGCCCTGTCGCGCGTCGCCGAAGCCGCGCTGGCGGTGCTGACGCAGGCTGCGACGGCGGAATTTGAACGCGTGCATGGCCGCGTACCGGGCGGCGATCTGCTGGTCATGGGTTACGGCCGATTGGGCGGTGGGGCGCTGACCCATGCCTCGGATCTTGATCTGGTGTTTTTGTTTACCGGCGAACATTCAGCCGAAAGCGACGGCGCACGGCCGCTGGGCGCGACGCTCTATTTCAACCGGTTAGCCCAGCGGGTGATCGCCGCGCTGTCGGTGCCGACGGCAGAGGGCGCGCTTTATGAAATCGACGTCCGGCTGCGGCCATCGGGCGCGCAGGGGCCACTGGCGGTCAGCCTGACGGCGTTCGAACGCTATCAGCGGGAAAGCGCCTGGGCCTGGGAACACATGGCACTGGCCCGCGCCCGCGTGCTCTATGGCCCCGCAGGCGGGCGGGCGCAGCTCGATGCGATCGTGGGCGCGGTGCTCGATCTGGAGCGCGATCCAGTGAAATTGCGCGCCGATGTGCTCGAAATGCGGACCACCATGGCGGCGCACAAACCGGCCCAGGGCCCGCTCGACGTCAAGCTGGCGCGCGGCGGATTGGTCGATATCGAATTTCTGGTCCATTTCCTGCAACTGCGCGATCATTCCGCGCGCGATCCGTCGCTGTCTGCGGCGCTGACCGTGTTGGCGCAAGACGGAACGGTCGATCCGGCGCTGGCCGGGGCCCACACCCTGCTGACCCGGTTCCTGATCGCCGCGCGGCTGCTGGCGCCCGATGCCCAAGTGCCGCCGCCAGCCGCGAAGGCGGTGCTGGCCAGCATCTGCAACTGCCGCGATTGGGATGAACTTTTGGCCAGTCTGGCCGAATCGCGCCGGATCGTGGCACAAGTCTGGCAGGCCATTTTTGACGAACATCTGGAGCTAACCCAATGACCACTGCCCCTGCACCCGGCGCGCCGCTGCCCGATCTGGCCCTGACCAGCCCCGACGGCAGCGCGCTGGCGCTGTCGTCCTTCAAGGGGCAAAAGCTGGTGCTGTTCTTCTATCCCAAGGATGACACCCCCGGCTGCACCACCGAGAATATCGACTTTTCGGGGCTGATGAGCGAATTTGCCAAGGCTGGCACGGCCTTGCTGGGGATCAGCAAAGACCCGCCCAAAAAGCACCTGAAATTCATTGAAAAGCACAACCTGACCGCGCCATTGGCCAGCGATGCCGAGACCGGCGGGCTGTCCGATGCGCTGGGGTTCTGGACCGAAAAGTCGATGTATGGCCGCAGCTATATGGGCATGGTCCGCTCGACCGTGCTGGTCGGCGCTGATGGCAAGATCGCGCAAGTCTGGAGCCCGGTGAAGGTCAAGGGCCACGCCGCAGAGGTGCTGGCGGCGGCGCAGGCGCTGTGATTGGGTGGCGCGATTCGAGCGGCGAAAAAGCGCTGGCTGTGGCAGCCTTAAAATGCCGCGAGTCGCAGTGTTGACGATCAATTCGTCTTGGCTCGAATCAGTCCAAAGCATTTTGTCGCAGGCAGTTTGGCGCAATCGGATTCGCCGATAAAGCTAGGATGCAGGCCGCTTTTTTGGTCCCGTTAAGCCGCCGTTCAACGACTCAGCGCGTCTTCAAGCCGGTTTACCGCGCAGATCAGCTGCCGGGGTTGTGAAAGCTAACACGACCCGGCTACTCCCCCAATCGAGATGGCGGGGGGCTAACCACCACTCAACGCATGAATGCTGGATTGGTTCCCGATCCAGCAACAAGGGTTCGCAAATCCCGGTAAACGGGATGCAGATTTAAGGTAGTTTGAGTGGTCGCTGTTACGTTTTTTGCCAAGCTAAAAGGCTTCGCCGGCATTTTCGCCGCCGCCAGCCTGACTTTGGCCAATCCCGCCCTTGCCAACAGTTCGGCCAATGCCGACGTGACCGCTCCGGTCCGTGCGGCTCAGGCTGTCAAGGCACCGCAGGGCGGTGACGACGAATTCCGCCGCCTGTTCACCGGCTGGAAGCAAATGGACAACGGACAGCTGGCAATCGCCCCCGCCACCAGCATGGCCCCTGCTTCCGCATCATCCAGCTTTATCGCTTCGCCGTTCGCCCCCAGCAAAGTTTCGATCCCATCGCGCAATCCGCTCGACGGCGCTGCGATGACTTCTGGCTTTGGGATGCGCATTCATCCAGTGCTGGGCGGCCGCCGCGGTCACAAGGGCATCGATCTGGCCATGCCGGTCGGTACCCCGGTCTATGCCACCGCCGATGGCGTGATCAGCAAGGCGGATTGGTTTTCCAGCTATGGCCTGTTTATCTCGATCGAACATGGCGGCAAAATCCAGACCCGCTTTGGCCACCTGTCGCGGCTCAATGTCGCTTCGGGCCAATCGGTCAAAAAGGGCGATCTGATCGGCTATGTCGGCACAACCGGCCGCTCGACCGGCCCGCATCTGCACTATGAAGTGCGGATTGCTGGCGTCGCGGTTAACCCGGTCCCTTATATGAACGGCGGAAGCCGGGTCCTGCCCGCCACCACTGAAACCGCTATGGGCGGCGGTGACGAAGGCGAATAACTCCATACCATCCGGATCCGGGCGATAGAGCCGGACCGGGAGCAGCTTCTGGGAGGATGCTGGGAACAAGGTGGCTGCAAAGCCGCCTTTTTCTTTGCCCGCAGCCGGTTCCAAATCGCGCCAGGTTGAGCCTGAACGGGTCCATTCCAGAACTCTCCCCTTGCACCATTTAATCGTCCGGTTAAAACCCTGTCCAAAGCGGCCCTGACCGCCAAGGAGAGCGACACGCCATGCACCCCTCAATCCATGCAAAAACCCAGCCCGACCGGCCCGCGATCATCATGGCCGGGAGCGGCGAAGTGGTCACTTTTGCCGAGCTCGACGCCCGCTCCAACCAAGTCGCCCAGCTGCTCCGGGCGCGCGGGGTCAAGGTCGGCGATACGGTGGCGCTGTGCATGGAAAACCATCCGTGGTTCTTTTGCCTAACCTGGGGGTTTCAGCGCGCGGGCCTGCACTATGTCGGCATCTCCAGCCGCCTGACCCCGCCGGAGATCGCCTATATCCTTGAGGATAGCGGCGCCAAGCTGCTGTTCGGCTCAGCCTACCTCGCGCCGACGCTGGACGAGGTTGCCCAGCTCTCGCCCGCAGTCGCGCAGTTGCGGTTCGATACGCCGGGGCCGCTTTCAGCCGAGGATGCACTGGCCGCGATGCCCAGCACCCCGATCGCCGATGAACGCGCCGGGGTCGATATGCTCTATTCGTCGGGCACCACCGGGCGGCCCAAGGGCGTCAAGATCCCGCTGCCCGAAGATCCTGCGATCGATCAGGCCAATGCCCTCGTGGGCCTGACCATGATGGCTTTCGGGATCAAGCCCGATTCGGTCTATCTATCGCCCGCCCCGCTCTATCACGCCGCGCCGCTGCGCTGGTCGATGACCATTCAAAAGCTGGGCGGCACTGTTGTGGTGATGGAAAAATTCGATCCCGAAATGGCGCTGGCTGCGATCGAGAAATACAAGATTACCGACAGCCAATTCGTGCCGACGCATTTTGTCCGGATGCTGAAACTGCCCGAAGAAACTCGCCGCAAATACGATGTCTCGAGCCTCAAATGCGCAATCCACGCCGCTGCGCCGTGCCCGGTGCCAGTCAAGCGGGCGATGATCGAATGGTGGGGTCCGGTGCTGTACGAATATTACGCCGGAACCGAAGGCAACGGGTTCACCTTTGTGACCAGCGCCGAATGGCTGGAGCGGCCCGGCACCGTCGGTCGCGCACTGACCGGTGTGGTCCGGGTTTGCGATGAGGACGGCGATGAAGTCCCGCGCGGGACCGAAGGCCAGATCTTTTTCGAACCGACCGAGGGCATGGTCGCGTTCGAATATCACAACGATCCCGGCAAGACCGCCGATGCCAAGAACAAGCACGGCTGGACCAGTCTGGGCGACGTTGGGTACGAGGACGAGGAGGGCTATGTCTTCCTGACCGACCGCAAGAGCTTCATGATCATTTCGGGCGGGGTCAATATCTACCCGCAGGAAATCGAAAACCTGCTGGTGACCCATCCCAAAGTGGCTGACGCTGCGGTAATTGGCGCGCCCGATCCCGATTTTGGCGAAAAGGTGGTGGCAGTGGTCCAGCCGCTCGACATGGCGACCGCTGGCCCGGAACTGGCCGACGAACTGCTGGCCTACCTCGCCCCGCAGCTCAGCCGGGTGAAGATGCCGCGCCAGATCGATTTCCGCGCTGAACTGCCGCGCGAACTGACCGGCAAGCTCTACAAGCGCCATCTGCGCGATGAATACAAGGCGGCCTATGAATCCGCCCAGCAGGAAGCCTGAACGCCATGAACGCGCCCATCACCAAACCGATTGCCGCCACGCCGCAGCAGGCCATCGGCGTGCTTGATCCCAACAGCTATGCCGCATGGGATCCCTTGCTCGACCTGTTCGATGAACTGCGCAGCGCAAGCCCGGTCACGCTGGTCGAAAGCCCGACCGGCGATCACGACCCGTTCTGGCTGGTCACCGGCTATGACGAAGTGATGCGGATCAGCAAGGATAACGCCGGTTTCCTCAACGCCCCGCGCGCGACCGTGTTCACCAACAAGCTGGGCGAAGCCTTTGCCCGCCAGATCACTGCCGCGCAGGGCGATGAAAGCCCTAATCTGGTCAGCTCGCTGGTCGCGCTCGATGCGCCCAAGCACCCGAAGTTGCGGCGGCTGACGCAGGATTGGTTCATGCCCAAGAACCTGCGCAATATCGAAGCCGATATCCGCGCACTGGCCGCCAAAACCGCTGACCGGCTGATCGCCGCGGCACAGGAAAGCGGCGGTGCGGTCGATTTCGTGCCGCTGGTGTCGGCGCCTTATCCGCTCCACGTGGTGATGCAGATCCTGGGCGTGCCCGAAGAAGACGAGCCGCGGATGCTGTTCCTGACCCAGCAGATGTTCGGCGGGCAGGACGAAGACCTCAACAAAAGCGGGCTGGCCAACCTCAGTCCCGATCAAATTTTTCAGATCGTGCAAGGCGCGGTGGCCGATTTCGAAGCCTATTTCGAAGGGCTGACCGCACAGCGCCGGGCCAATCCGACCGGCGATGTCGCGACGATCCTGTCGACCGCGATGATCGACGGTGAGCCGATCTCGGCGCGCGACCGGGCCGGATACTACATCATCGTCGCAGCCGCCGGGCACGATACCACGAGCGCCAGCACCGCAGGGGCGATGCTGGCGCTGGCCAAAGACCCGGCGCAGTTCGCCCGGGTCAAGGCCGACCGCAGTCTGGTGCCCGGCATCGTCGAGGAAGCGATCCGCTGGACCACGCCCGTTCAGCACTTCATGCGCACTGCAGCGGCCGATTGCGAAGTCGGCGGCGTGGCGATCAAGGCCGGGGACTGGCTGATGCTGAACTATGTCGCGGCCAACCACGATCCCGCCCAGTTCCCCGATCCGCGCAAATTTGACGCCAGCCGCGAAGCCAACCGCCACGTTGCATTCGGGGGCGGTTCGCACCAATGCCTCGGGCTGCACCTTGCCCGGATGGAAATGCGGCTGCTGTTTGAAGCGCTGCTCGACCGGATTGACAGTGTTGAACTGGCGGGCGAGCCCAAACGCGCCAAAAGCACCTTTGTGGGCGGACTGAAGACACTACCGCTGCGGGTCACTGCCAGCTAAGCAGGCATCAAAGGCGGTGCCAGTTCCATGCAATTCCTCAATTTCGATAGCGCCGCGTTTCTGCGCGATTGCTGGCAAAAACGCCCCGCGCTGATTCGCAATCCATGGGTAAGCTGGGCCAATCCGCTGACGCCGGATGAACTGGCCGGGCTCGCCTGCGAAGACGGGGTTGAGGCGCGGCTGATCACCTACGACGCAAGCCGGATCGCCGCCGAAGAGGGGCCCTTTGCCGAAGCGCGCTTTGCCGGGCTGGGCAAGGCGCCGTGGACGCTGCTGGTTCAGGCGGTGGATCACCACGTGCCCGAAGTGGCCGCGTTGCTGAACGCTTTCCGGTTCGTGCCCAACTGGCGGATCGACGACGTGATGATCAGCGCGGCCAGCGAGGGCGGCGGCGTTGGCGCGCATTTCGATCACTACGACGTGTTCCTGATTCAGGGCCTGGGCCGCCGCCGCTGGCAAGTTGGCGCGCTGTGTGATGCGGCAACCCCGCTGCTGCCGCACGACGATCTGCGGCTGCTGGCAGACTTTGTGCCGACTGAGGAGTGGGAACTGGGCCCCGGTGACATCCTTTATGTGCCGCCCGGCTTTGCCCACAATGGCGTGGCGCTGAGCGATGATTGCATGACCCTGTCGATCGGTTTCCGCGCCCCATCGCACAGTGAATTGCTGGCTGGGTGGTGCGATGAACTGCTGGCCGATCTGGAAGACGATGATCGTTACACCGATCCGGACCTGATCGCGCAGGCCAACCCCGGCGAAATTTCGCCCGCCGCGCTGGCAAAATTGCACGCGATGGTCACCGCGAAACTGGACGACAAAACCGCCTTTGCGCGCTGGTTCGGCGAACACTCCTCGGCCCGCAAGTATCCCGAGGTTGATTGGTCGCCCGAACAACCGATCACGCCGGATGAATTGCGCGCAGAACTGGCGGCGGGCGCAGCGCTGCTTCGCAATCCGGCCAGCCGGTTTTCATTCGTGCAGGGCGCTGCCGGGCACGTTCTGCTGTTCGTCGATGGCGACAGCTATGAATGCGCCGGAGATCTTGCGGCATTCGCGCAGCAGCTTTGCGGGGAAGACCGGTTCGCGGTCAGCGCCGCCTCAGCCGCAACGCTGGATCTGATCGCAGCGCTGTTCAATCAGGGCTGCGTCGGGTTTGAGCCGGAGGATTAGGCCGCAATCCGCTCCGGCTCGTCGCTCAGCGGCGGCAGCGCGGCGGCGGGGGCCATCAGCTGCACGACGCTGTCAGCCGTGGCCATGATCGGGGCGATACCCCAGTCAGCAGGGATACCGGGGATGCTGGCGAGCCAGCCGATCCAGTCGAATTTGGCGGGTGTGTTTTCCATGGACCGAAAGTGCCATCGTGATGTTTCAGCGGTGTGACGGGTTTTCAATCTCGCGCCACTCCCCCGGTGCCAAGCCTTCCAGTGTCCAATCACCGATCGCCCAGCGGACCAGCCGCAGACACGGCAGGCCAACCCCGGCACACATCCGCCGGACCTGCCGGTTGCGGCCCTCAGAAATCGTCAGCCGCAGCCAGCAATCGGGCACGGTCTTGCGAAACCGGACCGGCGGATCGCGCGGCCACAGCTGCGGCGGATCGATCGCTTCGGCCAGCGCGGGTGCGGTCAACCCATCGCTTAGCCGCACCCCGCTGCGCAAAGCCGCCAGCGCCGTATCATCGGCCACGCCTTCAACCTGCACCAGATAGGTCTTGGGCCATTTGAACCGCGGATCGGCAATCCGCGCCTGCAATGCGCCATCATCGGTCAGCAGCAGCAGGCCTTCGCTGTCCCGGTCCAGCCGCCCGGCGGGATAGACGTTCGGCACCGTGATAAAGTCCGACAGCGTGGCGCGCGGCGATCCTGCGCTGCCCGCATCGGTGAACTGCGACAGCACGTTCATGGGTTTGTTGAAGGCGATCAGCGGCATGGGCTGGGTCTAGGACAAAGATGCTGCGCGCGGAAGGTATCAATCGTCACCCTCGATCTTAGTCGGGATTGCTAGCTCGGGGCGTTTGAATCCCGATATACTGCGAGACGGCAAGCTCTGCAGCGCATCGATTTTCGTGACGTGCATCCCACGAGTTATGGGGCGAAAGCACCCGCTTTCGCCGTTATTGCGATTGAAAAAGCCCCGTGATCCAGGCTATCAAAAATCTGCTTTGCCGCACGTCGGTACGGCTGATTGTTTTTGGGCTACTCATGAAATCGTCGATATTGCCGCATCGTGAAAAGCGATCATTGGTTTCGCCATTGCCGCCACACAGTGCGACTGGCCGCGCCAGTCTTTACAAGGCCATAAAGAGGGCAATCCCTTCGATAGTCGCACTCGTGGTGATGGGTACGGTGCTGCAGTTCATCCGCTCTGAATTTGCCGGCATCGTTGACCCCCGAGTCCTCAAGCCATGGTTGGCTTATATGACCGGCTGCGTGGTTTTCTTAGCCGGCACTTTCGCGGCATCGATGGTCCCAAGCTGGCGGGCGTCTCGCGGCCGCCTGTTCTGGGTCAGGATGGGGCAGATTTCATCGATCGGATTTTGCATCGGTATTGCGGTGAGCGTCTGGATTTTGATGCCCCCCGCCGGTGATATTCTGCGGTTCCTGATGGTCCTGCTGTGCATGTGGTTCATTGCCATGGTCATCATCCTCAACGCTGATCGCGTATCGGTGGCTGGTGCAATCGCCGTCGTCAGCTCGATGACGATTTTTACGCTGATCTATGAACTACCTTACGCGCTGCCATTGGCCGGGTTTCTGATCATGGAAGGTGTGGCACTCATCCTGATACGCCAACAGATTTGGCGGGCTGCGGAGACACTGGAAGCCGCGTTGATGCTGGTGCGAAGCGAACGTGATGCGAAGACCCGGTTCATCGCATCGGCTTCACACGATCTCCAGCAACCGCTGTTCGCTGCCAGCCTCTTCTTCGATCAGGCCATCAGTGGCAACGTCAGCAGTGATCGCGAAGCCGCAATAGCCGGAGCGCGGCAGGCATTCGCTTCGACACGCACTTTGTTGCAGGGGATGCTTGAACACTTGCGGTTGGAGGCCGGTGCAGAAACTGCTCGCAACGTTGACTTCGATCTGGGTCTGGTTGTTGGTGACACGGTCTCTGAACAGAGGGCAGCATCCCGCGCGGCGGGAATGCGCTTGATATCGGTGCCTTTCCAACAGAACGTCAGCGCCGATCCGCACTTGGTGTCACGAATCCTGGGCAACTTGATTGGCAATGCGATCCAGCATGCAGGCGGCGAGCGGGTGCTGGTCGGTGCAACGCGGCGGGGCGACGACCTGTGGCTGTGGGTGATCGATGATGGCCACGGACTTGGAAACATTACCGCCGATCAGATTTTCGAGGACTATGTCCAAGGCGAGAGGAAAGGCTCTAAGCCGAGTGGCTTTGGCCTCGGACTGGCCTCCTCGCGGCGTATGGCCGAATTGATGATGGGCACGCTCGACCTTGATCCCCGTTGGCTTGATGGCTGCGCTTTCGTGTTGAAGCTGCCGAAAAGCGCTGCAGCGTGATATCGGCGATTTAGCTAACCCTCACCCAACAACCTTTTCGCCATTGCCCGCACTTCGTCGCGCATATCGGGGCGTTCCAGTGCGACCGCCAAGGTCGCCTCAACAAAGCCGATCTTGTTGCCGCAGTCATAGCGTTTGCCCGCGAAAGTCACCGCGTGGAACGGTTGCTGGCCGATCATCTGGGCCATCGCATCGGTCAGCTGCACTTCGCCGCCGGCGCCTTTGCCGGTGTTTTCCAGCACCCGCATCACTTCGGGCTGGAGGATATAACGGCCCGAGATAATCAGGTTGCTGGGCGCGTCTTCGCGTTTGGGCTTTTCGACCAGACCGAGCACTTCGGTCAGCGCGCCATCACGCCGCCCCGGTGCGATCACGCCATAGCTCGACACTTCGTCCTGCGGCACTTCGAGGACTGAGATCACGTTGCCGCCGACCTGGTTATAGGCCTCAACCATCTGTTTCATGCAGCCCGGTGACCCAATCATCAGCTCATCCGGCAAGAAGATCGCAAACGGTTCGTCCCCCACAATTGCGCGGGCGCACCAGATTGCGTGGCCCAGCCCGAGCGGCACCTGCTGGCGCACGGTCACCAGGTTGCCCGGCTGAATCCGGGTCGCGTCGAGCGCCTCGAGCGAGCGATCGCGCTCGGTCATCGTCGCTTCGAGTTCGTAAGCGGTGTCGAAATGCTCGACAATTGCAGTCTTGCCGCGCCCAGTTACGAAAATCAGCTGCTCGATCCCAGCTTCCCGCGCCTCATCCACCGCGTACTGGATCAGCGGGCGGTCGATGATCGGCAGCATTTCCTTGGGGATCGCTTTGGTCGCGGGCAGAAAGCGCGTGCCCATGCCGGCGACCGGGAACACCGCTTTTCGAACCGGTCTGATCTCTTTTGTCGTCATCAAGCGGGGACCCTAAACATCTCGCGAACATCGCATGCGTCGCGACTAGATTTTGTGGCACACACCTAGCAACCGCCGCGGTGCAATACCATCGGCAGTATGGACTGTGCCCGAATCACTATATCCTGGCGGTTATGCTGCGG
>JANMHL010000028.1:0-3934 GCA_031375125.1 Novosphingobium sp.
CATTCCGGGCAGCAGCGCGTCGAGGTATTCGACCACGGTTACTTTCGCGCCCAGACGGCGCCAGACCGAGCCAAGCTCCAGCCCGATCACCCCGCCACCGATCACCACCATATGGGCGGGAACCTTGTCGAGCGCGAGCCCGCCGGTGGAATCAACGATGATCCCCTTGTCGTTATCAACCGCGACACCCGGCAGCGGAGTGACGCTGGAACCGGTCGCGATAACCACTTCCTTGGCCGAGTAATCCTTGCCCGCAACAGTTACAGTATGCGCGTCCTTGAACGCGGCGGTGCCCTTCAGCCAGTCGACTTTGTTCTTCTTGAACAGAAATTCGATCCCGCCGGTCAGGCCCTTGACCGCATCGGCCTTGTCCGCCTGCAGCACCGCCAGATCGAGCTCAACCTTGCCCAGCTTGACGCCGTAACGGGCGAGGGTGCCATTGGCGGCTTCCTCAAACTTCTCCGAACCGTGCAGCAGCGCTTTGGAGGGAATGCAGCCGACATTGAGGCAAGTCCCGCCGAGCGTCTCGCGGCTTTCCACGCAGGCCGTCTTCAGCCCCAGCTGCGCCGCGCGGATCGCGCCGACATAGCCGCCGGGTCCGGCCCCGATGAAGATCACGTCGTAGTCGTAGTTAGCCATTTTTCTTACCCCGCCGGCCCCGGGTCGGCGGGTACCTGGGCCCGTGTGGGGGGATATCACCGGCATGAGGCCCCCGCCTGCGGGGGGGCGCACGGCAATTTAAAGGACGATCAACAACCGCGTTGGATCCTCGATCGCTTCCTTGATCGTCTTCAGCGCAGTTACCGCTTCGCGCCCGTCGATCAGGCGGTGGTCATAGCTGAGCGCCAGATACATCATCGGGCGGATCACGATCTGGCCATCGCGCACGACCGGGCGGTCCTCGATCCGGTGCAGGCCCAGCACGGCGCTCTGCGGGGGGTTGATGATCGGGGTCGACATCAGCCCGCCGAACACGCCGCCGTTGGAAATGGTGAAAGTGCCGCCCTGCATATCGGCCATGGTCAGGCTGCCGTCCTTGGCCTTTTTGCCCAGCGCCGCGATGGCTTTTTCGATGTCGGCAAAGCCCATCGCCTGAACATCACGGACCACCGGAACGACGAGGCCATTGGGCGCGCTGACCGCAACCGAGAGATCGACGTAGGGGTGATAGATGATCTCATCGCCCTCGATCCGGGCGTTGACCGCAGGGAAATCCTTCAGCGCAAGGCAGGCCGCTTTGGCGAAAAAGCTCATGAAGCCGAGCCGGACACCGTGCTTTTTCTCAAAGCTTTCGCGGAAGGTATCGCGCGCCTTCATCACCGCGCTCATGTCGCAATCGTTGAAAGTGGTGAGCAGCGCGGCGGTGTTCTGCGCTTCCTTCAGGCGGCGGGCGACGGTCTGGCGCAGGCGGGTCATCTTGACCCGTTCCTCGCCGCGTGTCCCGCTGGCGGCTGGGGCTGCTGCGGGAGCGGCAACCACTGCAGCTGGAGCCGCGCTTTTCGCAGCGGCGGCGCTGACGACGTCTTCCTTGGTGATCCGGCCGTCCTTGCCAGAGCCCTTGACGGTGGCGGGATCGATCCCGTGTTCCAGCACCGCGCGGCGCACCGCGGGGGAGAGGGTTGAGGCTTCGGCAACAGCCGCCGGGGCAGCAGCAGGGGCCGCCGCTTCCGGAGCCGCAACAACCTTGGCCGGTGCAATCGCAGCGGGCGCTGGGGCCGTGCCGGTGCCCGCCTCAATCGTCGCGATTACCGCGCCAACCGCGACGTTATCGCCAACCTTTGCGATGTGCTGGCCCATCACGCCAGCCGCAGGCGCGCCGACTTCGACCGCAACCTTGTCGGTTTCCAGGCTGGCAATCGGCTCGTCGAGCGCCACGGCTTCGCCTGGCTGCTTGAGCCATTCGCCAATCGTGGCTTCGGCAACGGATTCGCCCAACGTGGGGACTTTGACTTCGGTGGACATTCTCAAGTTCCCATTTCCAAAACCCGTCTGTGCTGAGCTTGTCGAAGCACTGCTCTTCCCTTTCAAGGCCGGATTAGAAAAGTACGATCCTTCGACAAGCTCAGGATGGACGGATTAGAGGTTAGGTCTTTTTTCTTCTGCGGATTTCACCCCGGACCGAAAGGCCCAGCGCGTGGCTGATCAATGCGCCTTGCTCGCTGGCATGGCGGCTGGCGAGGCCGGTGGCGGGCGAGGCGCTGGCATTGCGCCCGGCATAACGTGGGCGGGTCACCTTCTGCTTGGCCGCGATCAGGCTTTCTTCAATGAACGGTTCGACGAATGACCAAGCGCCGTTGTTCTTGGGTTCTTCCTGACACCAGACCACGTCTTCGAGGTTGGGCATTTTGGAGAACCGCAGCGCCAATGGCTCACCGGGGAAGGGATAGAGCTGTTCCAGCCGGATGATCTGCGTGTCGGTCAATCCGGCAGCATTGCGGGCCTCCATCACGTCATAGGCAACCTTGCCTGAACACAGCACGACCCGGCGGGTATCCTTGTCCTCCGCGCCGCCGCGATCCGACAGGATCCGCTTGAAATGCGCCGCGCCGATGAACTCGCTGGCATCGCTTTTGGCCATCGCATGGCGCAGCAGCGACTTGGGCGTCATGATCACCAGCGGCTTGCGGAAACCGCGGTGCATCTGGCGGCGCAGCACGTGGAAATAGTTGGCCGGGCTGGTGATGTTGCAGACCTGGATATTGTCCTGCGCGCAGAGCTGCAGATAGCGTTCCAGCCGGGCCGAGGAATGCTCTGGCCCCTGGCCTTCATAGCCATGCGGCAACAGCAGCACGAGGCCATTGGCGCGCAGCCATTTCGATTCCGAACTGGCGATGTACTGATCGATCACGATCTGCGCGCCATTGGCGAAATCGCCGAACTGCGCTTCCCACAGCACGAGGCTTTTGGGATCGGCGCTGGCATAGCCGTATTCAAAACCGAGCACGCCGTATTCCGACAGCGGGCTGTCATGCACTTCAAACTTGCCGTGCGGCACGGTGCGCAGCGGCACGTATTTGTGTTCGTCGGTCTGATCGACCCACACCGCGTGACGCTGGCTGAACGTGCCGCGGCCTGAATCCTGACCGGACAGGCGCACGCCGTAGCCTTCGGACAGCAACGATCCAAACGCCAGCGCCTCACCAGTGGCCCAGTCAAACCCGGTTCCGCTGGTGAACATCTCACGCTTGGCATCGAGCACGCGGGTCAGCGTTTTGTGGATCTGGATCGTGTCTGGCACCGTGGTCAGCGTGCGGCCCAGACTGTCAAACAGCTTGGGCTCAATCCCGGTCGGAACATTGCGCCGCGCGGTTTCGGGATCAGCCGGGGCGTGGAGGCCAGACCAGCGTCCGCCGAACCAGTCAGCCTGATTGGCTTTATAGCCTTTGGAAGCTTCGAATTCCTGTTCCAGACTGGCGATGAAATGCGTCTCCACCTCGGCGGCAAAGCTGGCGTCGATTACGCCGTCTTTGGTCAGCCGGTCAGCATAAAGTTTGCTGACTGGCGGATGCGCGCGGATTTTCTGGTACATCAGCGGCTGGGTGAAACCGGGCTCATCGCCCTCATTATGGCCGAACCGGCGATAGCACCACATATCGACCACGATATCGCGGCCAAAGGTCTGGCGGTAATCGATCGCCAGTTTGCAGGCGAACGTCACCGCTTCGGGATCATCGCCGTTGACGTGCAGGATCGGGGCCTGAACGCCTTTGGCGACGTCGGATGGATAGGGCGATCCGCGCGAATACTGCGGGCTGGTGGTGAACCCGATCTGGTTATTGATGATGAAATGGATGCAGCCGCCGGTATTGTAGCCTTTGACGCCCGAAAAGCCGAAGCATTCCCAGACGATCCCTTGGCCTGCAAAGGCGGCGTCGCCGTGGATAAGTACCGGCAGCACCTGCTTGTGCTTGCCCGGGCCGATATCGTCGCGGAA
>JANMHL010000448.1:0-10538 GCA_031375125.1 Novosphingobium sp.
GCAGCAGGCTTGGCCGCGCGGACCGGGCCCAGCGCGTTGCGGTGATAGCCTTGCGGAAAGGCCGGGCCATTGGTGTCGTCAATCCGGTAGGCCTTGATTCCGAGCGGCCCAAATATCCGCGCCTCAAACTGATCCCACAGCGGCGCCCCGCCCGCTTTTTCAGCGATCAGCCCGGCCACGACGTAGCCGGTGTTGGAATACTGCCAGCGGGTGCCAGGTTCATAATCGAGCGGCTTGAAGCCCCACTGGCGCACGATATCCATCGGCGCAACCGGGCGCTCCATCGCCGCGAACGAATAATCCTGCGGCCAGAAGTCCTGCAGCCCAGCGGTGTGGGACAGCAACTGGCGGACGGTATAGCGGCCGCCATGGGGCAGGCCGGGCAGCCATTTGCTGATCGGATCGTCCAGATCAATCTTCCCGTCATTTTCCAGCATCAGCAGCAAAGCAGCGAGGAACTGCTTGGAATTGGACGCGATTTGATAAGGCAGGGCCGGATCGGGCTGCAGGATCGTGTCCGATGGCCTGCCCCAAGCCTTGGTCAGAACAAGCTCGCCGTCCTTGACCACGGCGATCGAAACCGATGGCACCCCGGTGTCTTTCAGCGCCTTGGTCGCGGCTGCGTCAATCGCGCTTAGCTGCGGCGCGGGCAGCGGACCGGCGGCGGCGAGCGGCTGCAACGGCAGGGCGAGGGCGACTAGTGCGGCGAGCGTGCGATTGATGGTCAGGTTCATGGGGGCAGGCTAGCGCGATTGTCGCCGCGCGCAAGCCGTGGCATGGCGCAGGCTCGCTTGAAGGGAATGCACAGACCATGGCTGGACACGGCTCTAACCGGGTGATCCTGACCGCGCTGGCCGCCAATGTCGGCATCGCCATCGCCAAGTTCGCCGCCGCCGGGATCACCGGATCATCGGCGATGATCACCGAAGGTGTCCACAGCCTGGTCGACAGCACCAACCACGTGCTGCTGCTCTATGGCACTAAGCGCAGCCGCAAGCCTGCCGACGCTGTTCATCCGCTGGGTTATGGCCGCGAGCTGTATTTCTGGTCGTTCGTGGTCGCGATGCTGGTCTTCACACTGGGCGCCGGGGTTTCGGTTTATGAAGGCGTGCTCCACATTATCGATCCAGAGCCGACCAGCGATCTGACCATAGCTTTCGTTGTACTGGGCGTGGCCGCATTGCTCGAGGGCTGGTCGACCTGGGAGGCCTTGCGCGCGTTCAATGCTGAGCGCGGCCCCAAAACCATGTTGCGCGCCTTGCAGGACACCAAGGACGCGCCAACCCTGATTGTCCTGCTGGAGAATGCCGGGGCACTGGCCGGGCTGGCCTTGGCGGCGGGCGGGCTGGCTCTGGCGCATTACACTGGCAATCCGTTCTGGGATGGCATGGCCTCGGTCCTGATCGGGCTGGTGCTGGGGGCGATCGCGGTGATGCTGCTGATCGAGGCCAAGGGCCTGCTGATCGGCGAAAGCGCTGACCCGGCACTGATCGCTGCGATCCGGACCTGCGCGGAAAGCCACGCCGGGGTTGATGCCGTCCACGAAGTGCTGACCATCCATCAAGCCCCCAACATGGTGGTGGCTGTAATAGCCGCCGATTTTGACGATGCCATTTTGGCCCGCGCGGTCGAACAGACCGTCCGCGATATCGAAGCCGCCGTGGCGGCTCAGTTCCCGGTGGTGACCCGGGTCTATGTCCGGCCGCAGGGCAGCAACGGGTAATCCTGTGGACACGGGTGCTGGCCCATAGCCTATGCGCCAAACCGCTGTCATATAACCGTCACAATTGCGCAGGGTAGGGGATCAAGGCGATGTTCGGATGGTTTCAGCGGTTGTTGCCGCATTCGAGCGATTTCTATGTGCTGTTTGAACGCCACTCTGCAGCGATGACTGGCGCAGCCGATGCGCTGGCCCAGTTGACCGCAGGTGAGGGCGATCGGTCGGCGCATCTGCGCACGATCCGCGACCGCGAACACGATGCCGATGAAGTGATCCGCGAAACACTGCACGAAGTTCGCCAGACTTTCCTGACCCCGTTTGATCGCGGGGCAATCACCGCGCTGATCGGGTCGATGGACGATACCATCGACGAAATGAACCGCACCGCCAGCGCGATCGAGCTGCTTGAGGTGTTCGAATTCTCCCCGCAGATGAAACAAATCGGGTTGCTGGTGCAGGACGCCACCCGGCTGATTGCCGAAGCCATGCCGCTGCTGCGAGATATTGAGCGCAATGGCCGCCGCTTGCATGAACTGACCGCCAAGCTGGTCAAGCTCGAAGGCGAAGTCGATGTGCTGCACGATACCGGGATGAAAGCCGCGTTTCAGGCTCAGAAGGTCAAATCAGACCCGCTGGCCTTCATGGTCAGCCGTGAAATCTACAAAAACCTCGAACGCGTTGCCGATGCCTTTGAAGATGCCGCCAACGAAATCGACAGTCTGGTCATCGACCACGGCTGAGGCCGACACCGAATTAGGGAGAACGGCAGTGCATGAACTCGCCTTTCCGCTGCTGGTCGGCCTGATTATCCTGGCGCTGGCTTTTGATTTTCTGAACGGGTTGCACGATGCGGCCAATTCGATTGCGACGGTTGTATCGACCCAGTTGCTGTCACCGATCAACGCCGTGCTGTTTGCTGCGGCCGGCAACTTTGCGGCGTTCTGGCTGGTCGGGCTGCACGTCGCCGAAACCGTCGGCAAAGGGATCATCAACAAGGATGCGGTGACCCCTGCGGTGGTGTTCGGGGCGCTGATCGGGGCGATGTTCTGGAACATCGTGACCTGGATCAAAGGCATTCCGTCCAGCTCCAGCCATGCGCTGATCGGCGGGTTGCTGGGCGCGGGGATTGCGCATGGCGGGTTTGGGGTGGTCGAAAGTTCGGGCACGACCAAAACGGTTGTGGCGATTTTCCTTTCGCCGGTGATTGGCTTTGCGCTCGCGATGGTGATGGTGCTGATCACGTCTTGGCTGTTCAAAGGGTCTCAGCCGCGCCGCGCCGAAGGCTGGTTCAAAGCGCTGCATCTGGTGTCCAGCGCGGCCTATTCGATCAGCCACGGCGGCAATGACGCCCAGAAAACCATGGGGGTCATCACCGTCCTGCTCTATTCAACCGGCTATCTCGGCGGGGAATTTCACGTCCCCGAATGGGTTGTGATCGCCTGTTATACCGCGATTGCACTCGGCACGCTGTCAGGCGGGTGGAAGATCATCAAAACGATGGGCACCAAGATCACCAAGCTGAACCACCACACCGGGTTCAGCGCCAGCACGGCGGGATCAATCGTGGTGTTCGGGGCCAGCGCATTCGGCATTCCGGTATCGACCACTCACGCAATCACCGGCGCAGTGATCGGCACCGGTGCAGCCCGCAAGGCCAGCGCAGTGCGCTGGGGCGTTGCTGGGCGGGTGGTCACCGCGTGGTTCATCACCATCCCGATGAGCGCGGCCGTCGGCGCGCTGTTCTATACTCTGACCAAGATGTTTTAGGTCGTTAGGCCCGCTGCATCCGGCACCAGGCGATAGCACCAATCGGATCGAGCCAGGTTTCGCAGACGAATCCGCCGGATTGGGCAAAGCCAGCCAGTTCTTCGGGTTCGCGGTAGATCAGGTGCCAGTCCATCACCGCTTCCATCCACCCGATTGAGAGGTGGCCGGGCACGAAGTTGGCGAGCAGAAACGTCCCGCCCGGGGCCAGCACCGTGCCGACCATCCGGTGCAGCAGGGCCAGCGCCCGGTCATCAAGATAGTCGGTCAACCCCAGGGTATAGATCAGGTCATAGCGCTCACCGCGGCTGGCGGCGCTGCGCAGAAAGCTGAACACGTTGGCTTCATGGCAGTTTACCGCGCCGCCATGCTGTTGCCGCACCACCGCCAGCGACAGTGCGTCTTGATCGACCAGTGTTACCTGCGACAGGTCTTGCCCGATCAGCGGCTCACCCTCGCGGAAATGCCCGCAGGCGAGGCTTAGAACGCGCTGGCCGCTGCGAACCGCGTTGCCAAGGAACTGCTTGGCCGCCTCCTTGCGCAACCGCACCGCCTCGCCGGTTGGAAAGCCGACACCTTCCAGAAAAATCCGCTCCCCGCGATCGGTCGTTCCCGCAGGCAGGCGCCGATTATAGATCATGTCGATCAGCTCGGCATCCCCAGCATAGCCGCGCGGTTTGTTGACGCAGCGGGCAATATAGGGGTCTTCCAGCATGGCATCGCGCAGCGGGTGATCGAGATAGGCCTGCCGCGCCGCTTGCCAGCGGGCCGGTTCAGCTTTGGCCGAATGCAGCTGTCCGACCAGCATATGCATGGCCATTTCCACGGCATCGCCTTCCATCAGGGCCAGCGCCGAATCGTAAAAGCGTTTGTCATGCATGGTACTCACCCCTTGTTCGGATAGATTTGCGGCGCGGCGGTCATGGCCGTTCCAGTGTCAGATGTGCGTCAGCCGCCTGGATCACGGTCCGGTCATGGCTGACGCAGATCACGCAAGCGGCGTTGGCGCGGGCGTAGGCCTTCAGCGTTTCGGCGACGAAAGCGGCATTGGCGGCGTCGAGGCTGGCGGTTGGTTCATCGGCCAGCAGCAACATCGGGCGGCAGGCCAGCGCCTGCGCAATTGCGACGCGCTGCTTTTCGCCGCCTGAAAGCTGCGCCGGCAGTTGGCCCAACTTGTCACCCAGCCCAAAGGCGTTGAGCAGGCGCTGGCCTTCCTCGCGCACCTCAAGCCCCCGGATCGCGCCGCCAAAGCAGACGTTCTCCAGCGCGCTCATCACCGACACCAATCGGCTGGTCTGAAAGATCATCCCCAGATTGGTCCGCCGCCAAGCTGCAGCGGCCGGCGGTTTGAGGTTGCTGAGGTTAAGCGTTCCCCAGTGCAACAGACCGCGAGAGGGCGGGACCGCCAGCGCCAACAGCGACAGCAACGTAGTCTTGCCCGCGCCCGATGGCCCGCTGACGACGTGCAGCTGGCCCGGCGCGAACACCCGGCTGAGCGGGGCCAGCATCGGTTTGTCCTGTCCCGAATCGAGCATTGAGCGTGACAAGCCATCAAGGATCAGCGGCTGCGCGCTCATTTGCGGAAGCCGACAGTTACGCGCAGGCCCACCACGCTGGGCAGATCGGGATCGTCAATTGCCACAATCGCCTCGCGCACATCGCGGTCAAACCTGTCGGTCGGGTCGAGCGAACGGGCGCTGCGGCGGCCCATGACCGAAGCCATTTCGACCACCCGGCCCTTATAGCGGCGCGGCGATCCATCGATCCAGACCTCGGCCGGGGCGCCAATCTGCAGGGCCGGGACATCACGTTCGCCCACTTCGGCGCGGACAATTCGTTGGCCCAGATTGCCGACGACGATCAGCGGCGCGCCCTGACTGGCGCCGGAAAACTCGCCTTCGCGGCGCAGCACTTGCAGCACTTGTCCGTCAATCGGGCTGCGGATCTGGCATTGGGCCAAGGCGGCACGGGCGGCGCTGGCCTCGCCCTCGGCAGCTTGCGCTGCTGCCCCGGCGGACGCCAGCTCTTGCGAGCGAGCCCCGCGTGCGAGTTGCTCCCGCTGGGCTGCTGCGCCATCGCGCGCGGCGCGGGCGGCGTCGCGTTCGGCGGCGCGGGCATCAAGCTCGCGCTTGGACACGAACCCGCGCGCCGCCAATGCCGTGGCGCGTTCGAGCAATTGCTGTGCTCCGCGCAGGTCAGCCTCGGCCTTGGCCAGTCCGGCATCTGCCACGGCAATCGCTTCGCGGCGCGGCCCGGCCCGGACCAGCGCGGCTTCGGCCCGGCTTTGCCCGGCGCTGGCGGCGGCGGCATCGGCCAGGCCTGCGCGCGGCGCGCAGCCAACCTCCAGCAAGACCTGCCCGGCCTTGACCGTATCGCCGCGCCGGACCAGCACCCGTTCGATCACGCCATCGGCGGCAGCGACCAGTTGCCGCGCCTCACCCGCGCTGTCGATCCGGCCCACTGCGGTGGCGAGATAGGGCGCGGGCTGCTGCGCGGCAGGTTCGCTGTGCGACGGCGTGCAGGCACCCAGCGCCAGCATTGCGGTGAGGGCAAAGTGTAGTTTCATGTTCTGAACACGGCCTCCGGTCCGAATTGGCGCACGGCGCTGCCTGCGCTGGCAATGCCGACGGCGAGCGCGATCAGCACTGCTCCGGCCGGCACCAGCGCATCGCCCGGTGCAAACGCTACCCATGGCAGCAGCGGCTTCAGCGCTAGGATCATCAGCGGGGTGAACAGCATCATCGCCGCCAGCGTGACTGCGGCGACCACTACCGCGATCCCGCCCGCCACCAGCCAGACCTCGCGCTGGCCCGCGCCATGGCCCAGCATCGACAACAGATCCTGCGAATAGCGCTGCAAAAACCGCAGCACGCCATTGGCCAACAGGATCATCATCAGCACCGAAGCGAGGATCGCGGCGAGGATGATCGCGCTGCCCGCGCCAGTCTTGCGCTGCCAGTAGACGGACGAACTGTGTTCAAATTCAGCGCCGCTGCGCAGCGACAGTTCGGGAAACTGGGCTTGCGAACGGCCCAGCGCAGCCGCCAGATCGGCGCGGCTTTGGCCGGGATCGTCGAACACCAGGAACGCGGCAGAGCCGGGCTCCATCCGCAAGATCCGGCGGCCCTGTTCAAAACTGGTCACCACATAGGGTGCGCCCAGAAAGGTTGGCAAATGGCTGGTTGTTCCGGCCAGCTGCATTGTTTCGCCGCCTAGTGTGGCCTGCTGGGTCGGTGCGCCGCTCAGATCAAGCCGGGCCAGATCGGAACGGTCGGCGATGAAGCTGGTTTCGCTGAGGCGGCGGCCCGCGCCATCGGCGGCATCGTCGATCCCGATCACCGCCACATTGCCGCGCCGCCCGCTCGGCGATGTCCAGGCGGTAAATCCAAAGGCGACCCGGCGCACGCCCGCTGCCGGGAAATTGCGCGCGATCAGCCCGGCATAGTCTTCGCCGATCAAGCCCGGAAAATCGAAGCATTCGATTGACCCGGCGCTGACCCAGACGGCCCCGCCAACGAATTTCGGCCCGACTGCGCCAGCCCGGACGAACGAAGTATAGACCTGATACTGGAACGAAGTGACAATCGCCGCGACCGCGCAAGCGATCAGCGTCACCTGCAGTGAGCGCCAGTCCCGCACCACCACCGCGCGCACAAAAGCCAGCGGAGCCGCCAAGCCTGCGCGCGAAAAGGGAGCCGGGTGAAGAGTTGCATTCCCATCAGCCATGAACCGCTAGGTAGCTTTGCGAGGGTCCGTTGGCCGTGACGCGGATCACGCGGAAATATTACAATGCCGCGTTACGCACTCACCGGCAGGCTGGGCCACAGATCGGCAATCTCGCGCCCGTCATAGACTGCGATATCGCCGAATTGCAGGAACAGCGCCTCGCTCTGGTCGGGACGCAGGAACACGGTGTCGTCGGGTTTCAGAGTGATCCGCGGCGATCCGGTCAGCAATTCCTGATTCGAACTGCGCCCGAACAGTTTTGAATACTCTAGCCCACTGGGCGAAACTGGCTTGGCCAGCCAGTGCCCGCCGTGGATGAAGAACCCGCGCGTGGTATTGCGGTCCCACCAGTGCATCGCGCCGGAAAACGCCTCCACTCCCGGCAGCGGTTGGTCGGCATTGGCCTTGATCACGGGAGTGGCGATGAATGCGGCGGGGGCCAAGTCAGTCAGGTCTTCGTAATCGAAATCCCCCGGTTTGACGAAAGCCGAGCCGACCGAAACTTCGTTCGCCACGGTCCCGGCGCAGTGGCGGCGGAAGGTCGGGCTGCCGGCGCCGTTGAGGGTCAGTTTTGCAGGATCAAACCCGGCACCTTTGAGCACCTCGATAGCCTTGGCATAGGCGCCTTGCGCGTCGGCCCACGCGCTGTCCGGGCTGGGCATCTTGGGGACATGCGGATCATAGCCCATCAGGCCCGCGATCTCCACGCCTGCGGCTGTGGCTGAGGCGACCGCGGCGGCGAGCACCTGCGGATCGGCAAATCCGCCGCGGTGCAGGCCGACGTCGATTTCAAAGCTGGCGCGCAGCGTGATCCCCGCTGCCTTGGCTGCCTCGGTGAATTGCGCCAGTCGCTGCGGCGTATCGATCAGCCATTGGACCCGTGCGGCGGCTCCGGCTCCGGCCTTGTCGGCCACGCGCAGGAATTCGCTCACGGGCAACGGTTTGCCCATCAGATAGTCTGCATCCGAATGGAGCGGCAGCAGTTGCAACAGCATTTCGGCGCTGAACACCATCAGGCGCTGGGTGCCCATTCCGGTCAGGATCGCGCCCAGCAAGCCCGGCGCGGGGAGCGATTTGGCGACCACCCGCAGCGGCAGCTTGGCCGCATCGACCGATTTGCGGATCGCGGCAATGTTGGCGGTCAGCCGGGTCTGGTCGATCGCCAAAGTGGGGCGGTTCAGCCCGGCGCGTTTCAGCGCGGCGGCAAGGCCGGTGAAATAGGGATCGTGCATCGCGCCTGTCTCCTCTGGCCGCAGCGCCGCCATGCCGACACCGGCCAGCGCCAGCGCGCCGCCGCCGATCAGGACGTTGCGGCGCTTCATCCGAAAATCCGCTGCACAAACGGGTTGAGCATTCGCCCGGCGGGATCGACTGTCCGGCGCAGCGCCTGCGCCTCGGCAAACATCGGGTACAGCGCTGTCAGTTCCGCCGCACTGAGCGAATGGAGCTTGCCCCAGTGCGGCCGCCCACCCGCTTCGCGCAGGACCGGTTCGATCAGCTGGAACATCCAGTCATGATCTTCCTTGTACCAGGCGTGGACTGCAATCGACCCGCTTTCACGGCCATAAAACGGCGAGAGCCAGGCGTCATCGGGTGCGATGATCCGTGCTTCGATCGGGAAGAAGACGCCTGGCGCATCGCGCTCGATCCGGGCGATCACTTCCCGCAGTGCGGCAACCTGCTCGGCGATCGGCAGGTGGTATTCCATTTCCTTGAAGCGCACCGGGCGTTCGTTCGAAAGCAGCTTCCAACCCTCGTCAATCGCCACCTCAGGCGGGATATCGGCCATCGCCGTTTGCGCAGCGCGCCGCCGAAGGGCGGGGGTGAATTCGAACAGATCGCGCAGCCGTTTCAGGTCCATCAGCGTATCGACGTCCTGATCGGGCGGGCGCGGGCGGACCGGCTCCGTGGTCGCATCATGCGTGATCAGCGCCGACTTGCCAGTAAACGGCAGCACCAGAAATTCGGCATTGCGGTGCTGGCTGGCCAGTCCGGGCCAATCGCGCAGCAGCTGTTCGGTATCGACCAGCGTCACCACTTTGCGGACCCGTTCGAGCGGGCGGTTTTGCAAGGTGGCTTGGCTCAGAACCCCAAAGGCACCGAGCGACACGCGGGCGGCGTGGAACAATTCGGGGCGTTGGTCCCGGCTGCATTCGGCCACTTCGCCCGATGGCAGCACCAGCCGCATGGCGGTCACTTCGCCGTGCAGCGCCCTAAAGCCCTTGCCAGTGCCGTGGGTGCCGGTGGCCATGGCACCGGCCAGCGTCTGCTTGTTGATATCGGGTAGGTTGGGCATTTCCTGCCCAATCCCGGCCAGCAGCGGCCCCAGCGCGGACAGCTTGGTCCCGGCGCGGATGGTCGCGGTGCGCGCCGCCGCATCGTGGCTGACCAGCCCCGCCAACCGGTCGAGCGAGAGCAAGGTGCCTTTGGTAGGCACCAGCGCGGTAAAGCTGTGGCCCGATCCGACCGGGCGCACCGGGGTGGCCGCAGTGGGCAGCAGCGCGGCCAGTTCAGCCTCACTGGCAGGTGCGGCGCGGACGGCGGGATAGGCGGTCGCGTTCCCGGCCCAATTGGACCACAACACCCGGCCTTGTGCGTCGATGGCGGGCGGTGCTTCCGGCTCACGGCTCAAAGACCAGCGGCGTCCAGCCAGCCCGCCAACGCCCAGCGCCAGCGCGCCGACCCCGCCCAGCAGAACCTTGCGCCGGGTGCTCATTGGCCGCCCTCACGTCCGGCCATGAACTGGATCAGAGCTTTGAGGTCAGCTGGCGTGCACTCAAAACACTGCCCGCCTGCCGGCATTCCGCCCTTGCCCTGAATTGCCGCGCTGAGCAGCGCGTCTTCGCCCTGTTTCCAGCGCGGATCCCACTGCGTCCGGTCACCAGCCAGCGGGGCAAGCGAGTCTTTGACCGTGTGGCAGGATTTGCACGATCCGGCATAAAGCTGCGCCAGCCGTGGATCCGCCGGAGCCAGCGCGGCGCTTTGCTCAGCCGTCAGCGGCTGCGGCGGTGCCTCACCACAGGCAGCCAAGGCCAGCACCGGCAGAACAAACAAAAGCCGCATCAATCGCCCCTCAATCCAAGGGGGTCATCATGCGGCCTTTGTTCAAATAGGCAAGAGGCGCTTGGCGTTAGCCCCAGCGGCGCTGACCGCCACCATTGGACCCACCGCCATTGGGCTTGCCGCCACCGTTCGGCTTACGCGGTGCCTGCCCATCACGGCGCGGCTGACCGCCGTCCGAGCGGGGAGCGCTCTGACCGTCGCGGCGAGGGGCTTGCCCGTCGCGGCGCGGAGCCTGGCCGTCTTGACGCGGGCGATCATCGCGGCG
>JANMHL010000103.1:0-3789 GCA_031375125.1 Novosphingobium sp.
TCGCAGAACAGCTTGCGGTTGAGGTCGTTGTCCTCGACAACAAGGATGCGCTTTGCCATGAGCGCAGCCCTACGCCCAACCCCGGAGCCTGACAATTCTTCGCGAGCCCAAATCCCCCACTCCTGATCCGTTTGCCCTGGCGCTGGGCGCGCTCGGCTGGGTGCTAGGCGATGAAAGCCGCGCGGACCGGCTGTTGGCGCTAACTGGGCTGAGCGCCGATGATCTGCGCGCTGGGCTGGGCGATCCGGCTGTTCTGGGCGCAGTGCTCGAATTTCTGGGCCAATATGAGCCCGATCTGGTGGCAGCAGCCGCAGCGTTGGGGGTTGAACCAGCCGAGCTGATGGCCGCGCGAGAGAGGTTGTAAAGACAATGGCAAAGCCGCTGATCATCAGCGATTGCGACGAAGTGTTGCTGCACATGATCGTGCCGTTCGGGGAATGGCTGGAGGAAACCCAACCCGTCTCGTTCAAATTGATCGGCAACGATTTTTCCAAGGCGATCCGCGACAAAGTGAGCGGTGAACCGGTTCCGCCGGAGGAAATCTGGCGGCTGTTGGGCGGGTTCTTTGATGGCGAGATGCACCGCCAGACCCCGATCACCGGGGCGGTGGACGCAATCAACACACTGAAGGACCATGCCGACGTGGTGATCCTGACCAACTTGCATGACCGGCATAACGAGGCCCGGCGCCAGCAATTGCTGGCCCACGGGATCGACGCGCGGGTGTTTACCAATCAGGGCCCGAAAGGCCCGGCGCTGCAAGCAATCATGGACGAATATCAACCAAGCAAAGCGGTGTTCATCGACGATTTGGCGCAGCATCACGGCTCTGCAGCTGAAATGGTTCCTCAGATTGACAGACTTCACCTATGTGGTGAACCGACACTGGCGCCGCATATCACCTGCGGATTTGAGGCTGGCCACGCGCATGCCCGAATTGACACTTGGGAGCATGCCTTACCCTGGCTACTCTCACGCATTCAGGAAGACCAATCATGAACATTGACGCAAAACTCGCCGAACTTGGGATTACCCTGCCCGAACCCGCCGCGCCGGTGGCAGCCTATGTGCCGGTGGTGATCGCGGGCGGCCTCGCCCATGTTTCGGGACAGGTTTCGATCGTGAACGGTCAGTTGCTCAAAGGGCGGCTGGGCGAAGACCTCAGCTTTGAACAGGGCGTTGAAGGCGCGCGGGCCTGCGGGCTGATGATCCTCGCCCAATTGAAGGCCGCGCTCGGCTCGCTCGACCGGGTTGAGCGGGTCGTCAAACTGGGCGTTTTTATCAATTCTGCGGCGGACTTCACCGACCAGCCAAAAGTGGCCAATGGCGCTTCCGAACTGATGGCGCAGGTGTTCGGCGATGCTGGCAAGCACGCCCGCAGCGCGGTTGGCGTGCCGTGCCTGCCGCTGGGCGTAGCGGTGGAAGTGGACGCGATCGTTGCTGTTCGGCCCGCTTGATCACTGGCGTTCGCCGCCGCCCAAGCCAGCCAAGGTAGCCTGGCTGGGCACGGTCGCCTATGCCCACCGCGGCCTGCACCAGCCGGGGGTACCGGAAAATTCACTGACCGCATTTCGCGACGCAATTGCCGCCGGAATGGGGATCGAATGTGATGTCCAGCGATCGAGTGATGGGCAGGCTATGGTGTTCCATGATTTTGAGCTCGACCGACTGACTGCTGAAAGCGGCCCAGTGATTCAGCGCAGCGCGGATGAACTGGGACGGATCGAACTGTCGGGCAGCGGCGACCGGATCCCGACGCTGAAACGGATGCTCGATGAAGTGGCTGGGCGGGTGCCGGTGCTGATCGAAATCAAGTCGAAGGGCGGCAGTTTCAAGCATTCGGGCGCGCTGTGTCAGGCGGTGCGGCGGGTGCTGGAGGGCTATTCCGGCCCGCACGCGATCATGAGCTTTGATCCGCGGGTGGCGCGCTGGTTCGCCGAGCGTTCGCCGCTGACAGTCCGGGGCCTGGTGGTAACCGAAGAGAACAGCAAAACGCTGATCGGGATGATCCGCCGCCGCTTGTCACTTTGGGCGGCCAAGCCCGATTTCCTCGCTTATGATATCCGCGATCTACCCAGCCGGTTCGCCGCCGGACAGCGCAAACGCGGCCTGCCAGTGCTGACCTGGACGGTGCGCAGCGCCGAACACTGCGCGCGCGCCGCGCTTCATGCCGATGCGCCGATTGCGGAGGGCGCCGGGGGCCAGTGATCGAGGCTCGGATCGCTTCCTCGGTTAGCGAACTGCCCGCGGCGCAGTGGGATGCGCTGACCGGCGGCAATCCGTTCATGAGCCACGCTTTCCTGTCAGCGCTGGAGGATTCAGGCTCGGTCGGTACCGGCACCGGCTGGTCGCCGTCGCCGATCACGATCGCGGATGATGCCGGACAGCTTATCGCCGCGCTCCCAGCTTACCTCAAGGCCCACAGCCAAGGCGAATACGTCTTCGATCACGCCTGGGCCGATGCCTGGCACCGGGCGGGCGGGGCCTATTATCCCAAGCTGCAGATCGCCGCGCCGTTCACCCCTGCAACCGGGCCACGGCTGCTGTTGGCGGATGAAGTGCTGGCGCTGCCGCTGCTGCAAGCCGCCGAACAAGTCTGCGCTGAAAACGGCCTGTCATCAGCCCACGCGACATTCATCGCACCCGAGCAATTGCCGCTGTTTGAGCGGGCCGGGTGGCTGCTGCGCAGCGACATCCAGTTCCACTGGCAGAACAAGGGCTATGCCAGCTTTGACGACTTCCTCGGCCAGCTATCCTCGCGCAAACGCAAGGACCTGCGCAAGGAACGCGCCGCGGCGCAGGCTGGAATCGAGATCAAGGTTCTGATTGGCGACCAGATTGGCGAAGCCGAATGGGACGCGTTCTGGGCGTTCTATCAGGATACCGGCGCGCGCAAATGGGGCCAGCCCTATCTTACACGAGAGGCCTTTACGCTGCTGGGCCAGCGGATGGGGGAGCAAATTGCGTTGGTTCTGGCCTGCCGCGATGGCGGGCCGATTGCCGGGGCGCTGAATTTCATCGCGCGGGCAGGTTCGGGGAACGATGGCGCGCTCTATGGGCGCTATTGGGGCGCGCTGGAGGACAAGCCGTTCCTGCACTTTGAGCTGTGCTATTATCAAGCGATCGATCTGGCGATTGCGCTGGGGCTGTCGCGGGTCGAGGCCGGGGCGCAGGGCGGGCATAAATTGGCCCGCGGCTATGAACCGGTAAAGACCTGGTCCGCACATTACATCGCCCATCCTGGCTTCCGTGAAGCGGTCGCGGAATTTCTGGAGCGGGAGCGGGCGGGCATAGCGCAGGACCAGAACTATCTGGCGGCGCGCACGCCGTTTAAGAAAGGCGCTTAGGCAGCGCGGCGGCTGGAGGCGCGGAGCCATTCGCGGGCGCGGCGCTGGGCTTCAGCAACTTCGCGGGCGGTCATTTCGTCAGAAATGTCGGCGCGGCACATGGCAGCTTCAGCGTGTCCGGCCACAGCGGCCAGATTGAACCACTTGTGTGCTTCGATCAGATCGCAATCGACCCCGTGGCTGCCGGTCGAATAGGCGACCCCCAGATCGTAGTACGCGCTGGTATCGCCCTGTGCGGCTGCGGCAAGGCAGCTGGCGACCAGCAGGTCTTCGCGGCTTTCATCGGCAGTGCCGATTGCGCCGGTAAACGGATCGGAAAGTGTGGCGGTGTTGATCCAGGCTGTGCTCATTTTGCTTACCCCTGTTGGCGAGTGGCTTGACCCGCCTTGAGCCCCCAAAGTTGCGGATCATGGTCAACAAAAGGTTAATGCCGACCCGTAAT
>JANMHL010000109.1:0-14899 GCA_031375125.1 Novosphingobium sp.
GACGCCGCGCTTGACGAAGGCGGCGGCCAGCTTGGCATTATCGGCCATGATCCGAATATCGCAACCCAGCGCAAGGTCCATCCCGTAACCCGCTGCCGAACCGTTGAGCGCGCAGATCACCGGCTTGTCCATCGCGAACAGCACGGTCGGCGGGGTGTTGCGCAGGTCGATCGTTTCGGGCGGACGGCGATCCTTGCCGCCAATCCCCTGCCCGGCCGACGCCTCGTTCAGATCGAGCCCGGCGCAGAACGCGCGGCCGGTGCCGGTCAGGATCACCACCCGCACGTCAGGGTTTTCGTTCACCGTCACAAAGCTGCGGGTCAGTTCATCCAGCATCGCCGAGGAAATGGTATTCATCCGCTCAGGCCGGTTGAGCGTGATCGTGGCAATGTGGTCGGAAATTTCGACGGTCAGCGCGGTCATCGCGGGTTCTCCTATGCCAGCACTTTGCCGGGGTTGAGCAGGTTTTTGGGATCGAGCGCTGCCTTGATTGTGCGCATCAGCGCCACTTCTTCAGGCGAGCGGGTGATGTGCAGCCAGTCGCGCTTTTCCAGGCCAATGCCGTGTTCGGCGCTGATCGAACCGCCGTGCGTGGGCAGGCCGGAATAGACCAGCTCCTCGATCCGGTGTTTGGTTTCGGGCGTAAACGGCTCTGCCCCCAGCAAAATATGCAGATTGCCGTCACCGATATGACCAAACACGATCAGCTTGCAGGTCGGGCCCAAAGCCTCAGCCGCACGTTGCTCCAGATCGCGGACATAGCCGTCCATCGCCACAATCGGCAGACTGATATCGAACGTTACCGACGGCGCGGCAAAGGCAAACAGCGTCTCGATATCATCGCGAATCGCCCAGATCTGTCCGGCTTGCGCCGTGCTGGCGGCAATCACCGCATCGGCGGCAATACCTTGCTCCAGCACTTCGCCGAGCACGGCTTCGAACAGTTCGGCGTCACGCTCTGGATCGGTTCCGCTGGCCTCCAAAATCACGTAGCAGGCATGGCCGCCCGGCAGCGGCGGGGTGTGGCGGCCCGAGGCAATCGCGATCGGTTCATAAAAGCTCGACCACATCACTTCGAACGAGGTCAGCATCCCGCCCAGTCGCTGGCTCGCCTGCACGAACAGTTGCTGGACCGCGGCAAAGCTATCGAGTGCCAGCAGCGCTGTGCCCGTAGACAGCGGCGCCGGGTGCAGTTTCAGCACTGCGCGGGTGACGATCCCCAGCGTGCCCTCGCTGCCGATAAACAGCTGCTTCAGATCATAGGCGGCATTGTTTTTGAGCAAGACATTGAGTGACGAGATAACCGTGCCATCGGCCAGCACCGCCTCCAGCCCCAGCACATTGTCACGCATCATGCCGTAACGAACCACCGAATTGCCCCCGGCATTGGTGGCGATCCCGCCGCCAATCGTGGCCGATCCGCGCGCGCCCCAATCGACTGCAAATTTCAAACCTTGCGCCGCTGCGGCCTCTTGCGCAGCCTGCACCGGGCAGCCTGCCTCAACGATCATGGTCCGACCAACCGGATCAATCGCGCCAATGCTGCGCATCCGTTCGAGCGAAATCTGGATATCGTCCGGCTGGCAGACGTTGCCATGAACCAGCCCGGTGTTGCCGCCCGCAGGCACCACCACCTGACCCGCCGCGTGGCACAGCTTCATCACGGCGGAAAGTTCGGCGGTGCTGGCCGGGCGGACGATCGCCTTGGCCTGGCAGGTGCTCAGCCCCATGAAGTCGGCGGCCCGGCCCGATACGTCAGCGCCGGTCATCAAACCTTGCGGTCCGACAATTCCGGCAATCTGGGCGAGCAGGTCGGTCATCCTCATCCCTTCATATGAATCGCCCCGACCGTATCAGCTACGGCCGGGGCGAAAAGCGCAATCACATCTGACAGGGGTACAGAATCAGCTGTGAATGCGCTCAATGATAATCGCCGGAGCCATGCCGCCAGCGGCGCACATCGTGATCAGGCCATACTTGCCGCCGGTCCGCTCCAGTTCGTCCAGCGCCGTGCCGATCAACATCGATCCGGTCGCGCCAATCGGGTGGCCCAGCGCCATCGCACCGCCGTTGGGGTTGACCTTGGTCCGATCCAGCTTGAGGTCGCGGATGAATTTTTCGGCAACCACCGCGAAGGCTTCGTTGATTTCGAACACGTCGATGTCTTCAACTTTCAGCCCGGCCTTCGCCAGCACCTTGCGGGCGGCGGGGACCGGCGCGTTGAGCATCAGCGTGGGATCATCGCCGCAGTTGACATAAGCCACGATCTTGCCGCGCGGCTTGAGGCCGTGCTTGTCGGCATAGTCCTTGCTGGTGATCAGCACGGCGGCAGCCCCATCGACCACGCCCGAGCTGTTCCCGGCATGGTGCACGCCCTTCCAGTCAAGGTCAGGGTAGCGGCGCTGGATCTGCTTGCGGAAAGTGGTGCCGCCAAGGTCAAAATCGGCGATGCCATCAAAGCTGGCCTTGAGGCCCGCCAGCCCTTCGGCGGTCGTTTCGGGGCGGGGAAATTCCTCATGATCAAGTGCAACGCTGCCGTCTTCGTTATAAACGGTGACCAGTGACTTGTCGAAACGGCCTTCCTTGATCGCGCGGGCCGCGCGTTCCTGGCTGACCAACGCGAGCGTGTCGAGCGCGTGCCGGTCGATCCCTTCCATCGCTGCGATCGCATCGCCGCAGACGCCCTGATGGCTTTGCGGGTGCAGCGCGTCGAGTTCGGGATTGCCCGAACCCATGCCCATCGGCTTGATCCCGGCGTTGGCTTCTGCCGCGCCCATTGCCGAGGTGTAGCTCATCATTTCGGTGCCGCCAGCGATCACACAGTCTTCCATGCCAGACATGACTGCCGCGGTTGCAAGGTTGACCGAGGTGATCCCACCGCCGCAGAACCGGTCGAGCGTCATGCCGCTGGCGCTGGTATCAAACCCGGCGGCCAGTGCGGCCATCCGGCCCAGATCGCCGCCTTGCTTGCCCTTTTGGGTGCTGGTCGACCAAATCACGTCGTCAACCGTGCTGGTGTCGAGGTTGTTACGCTCTTTCAGCGCCTTCAGCACGGTCGCCGCCAGATGCTGCGGGTGAAGGTGCGAAAGCGCGCCCTTGCCAGGCTTGCCGACCCCGCGCGGGGTGCGGACGGCGTCGATGATATAGGCTTCGGCCATAGGTTTTGTTCCTCTTTCTGGGATGCAAATTACGCTGTCCCCAAACCCGTCTACCCTGAGCTTGTCGAAGGGCTGCCTTGTTCTTCGGGCATCATTGCGCGCGGCACGAAGAACAAGAGCAGTGCTTCGACAAGCTCAGCATGGACGGAGTTGGGGTCAATTCAGAAGTGCCCGGTTCAGGCCAGCATACCGGACAGGCGCTGGCGGATGATTGCTTCGGCGTCGGCTACGATACGGGTGATCAGCACTTCGCACGTCGGGATATCGTGGATCAGGCCCTGGACCATGCCGGCCGACCAGATGCCGTGTTCGGTATCGCCGGTCTGCAGCCCTTCGCGGCCACGCACGCCTTTGACCAGATCGGCCACGGCGGCAAAATCCTTGCCCTCGGCCTCTGCCGCGACAACCGCCTGCGCGATCCCGTTCTTGGCGACGCGGGCAGTATTGCGAAAGGTGCGAAAGATCAGCGCGGTATCGCGCTCGTCATGATCGACCATCGATTGCTTGAAGTTCTGGTGGATCGGCGCCTCAACCGTGGCGGTAAAGCGCGTGCCCATGTTGATGCCATCAGCGCCGAGCGCCAGCGCCGCAGCAAGGCCGCGCCCATCGCCGAACCCGCCACTGGCCAGCAGCGGGATCTTGACCTTGTCCGCAGCGACCGGGATCAGGATCAACCCGGGAATATCATCCTCGCCCGGATGCCCGGCGCATTCGAAACCGTCGATGCTGATCACATCGACCCCGGCGCGTTCCGCTGAAAGCGCGTGGCGCACCGCAGTGCATTTGTGCAGGATCTTGATCCCGTGGGGCTTCATCATCTCCCACAATTCGCGCACCGCAGGGGTTCCGGCGGTTTCGACGATCTTGATCCCGGCATCGATGATCGCCTGGGTATAGGCTTTGTAATCCGGCGCGTTGATCGTCGGGAACACGGTCATGTTCACGCCAAATGGCTTGCTGGTCATACCCTTGCAGCGCTCGATCTCAGCCGCCAAAGCCTCTGCGCTCGGCTGGGTCAGGCCGGTGATGATCCCCAGGCCCCCGGCGTTGGATACGGCGCTGGCCATTTCCGCCGTGCCGACCCACTGCATTCCGCCTTGAACGACCGGATGCTCAATCTCCAGCAGTTCGGTAATACGGGTCTTGATCGCCATCGCGGCACTCCTCTCCAAGGGTCGGTTCAGAAGGTGGTTTAACCGAACAGTTAAATTTGGCAATCGCCTATCGGAGCAAACCGGGATGAGTCAAGCCTTGCTTATGATAAGCAGGTCTATTATATACCTATCCATGCTGACCCTGCCATACCTGCTTTCAGACAGTGCCCGCCTGCTGCGCCGGGCGTTCGATGCACGGGTGCGCGAACTGGGGATGACCAGTCCGCAGGCTCGGCTACTGCTGATCCTGCACCACACCGAAGGCGAAAATCAGGGGTTCTATGCCGAACGGCTGGAAGTTGAGCCGATCTCGCTGACCCGGATGATTGACCGGATGGAGGAATCAGACCTGATCGCCCGCCACCGCGATCCGAACGATCGCCGGGCCTGGCGGCTCCACCTGACCGACCGGAGCCGGCAGGTAATCGATCAGGTCCGGGCCTGCCTCGCCGATCTGGAAGACGAAATGCTGGCCGGTCTCGATCCAGCCAAACGCGCGGTACTGGCCGAGATGCTTGAGACGATCCGTGAGAATTTTAGCAATGCCCGCGCCGGGCTGGAGTTGACCCATGGCTGAAGCCGATATGCCAATCATCGCCGATCCGGCCAGCACCGATGCGCCCGCCGCGCCGCCCAAGCCCAAACGGCGCTGGGGCCGGTTGGCTTTGATGCTTTCGCTTCCGCTGCTGTTGATCATCGGCGGCATCGCGTATTGGCAAAGCCTGCAAGGGCAGGTCAGCACTGATAATGCCTATGTCCACCTCGACAAGATTTCGGTTTCGGCGCAGGTCGGCGGGCAGATTGTTGACGTCCGGGTCAAGGAAAACCAGCACGTCAATGCCGGTGATCTGCTGTTCATGATCGATCCCGAACCGTTCCAGCTGCAAATCGCCCAGGCCGATGCGGCGATGGCAACGGCGCAGGCCGATCAGATCGCCGCCGCCAATTCCAGCGCGCTGTCGGGCGCGGATATTTCCGCCGCAGAGCAGAACATCGCTTTCGCCCGGTCCAACCTTTCCCGGCAAGAAGCGCTATGGCGCAAAGGCTTTACCACCAAGGCCGATTACGAAGCCGCGCAGCATCAGGTGACCATGGCGCAAGAGCAGTTGCGGCTGGCGCAGGCCAAGCGCGGCGAAGCGGCGGCCAAGCTCGCCTCGGGCAGCCAGTTACCCGGTGTCTATCCTAAGGTCGCCTCGGCCCAGGCCCAGCGCCGCGTTGCTGAGCTCAGCCTGCGCCGGACCGAAGTTCGGGCACCGGCGTCTGGGCTGATCAGCCAGGCGGGGCGGCTCCAGCCGGGTCAGGACATCATCTCGGGCGTTCCGGTGGTCACGCTGGTGGCCGATGGCAGTGCCTATATCGAAGCCAATTTCAAGGAAACCGATCTGGCCGAAATGCAGATCGGCCAGTCGGTCGAAGTGCGGTTCGATGCCTATCCGGGTTTGGTCCTGAAGGGCCACGTTGCCTCGATCGGGGCGGGCACAGGCAGCGAATTTTCGGTGCTGCCCGCGCAGAACGCGACCGGCAACTGGGTCAAAGTGACGCAGCGGGTGCCGGTCCGGGTCGTGCTTGATGAAGCCAGCCCGCGCCCGCTCATTTCGGGTCTTTCGACCAAGGTCACGGTCTTCACCGACGGCCGCAAGCGCTAACGGTCGCGATGGCCAGCGCCGCCACCCCGCGAACCGCACCGCCGCCCCGGACCGTCACTGCGGACGATGATGTCGCGTTGTTGCCGGCCAAGAACCCGACGCTGCTGGCGGTCGGGATCATGGTCGCCTCGCTGATCCAGATCCTCGACAGCACCATCGCCAATGTCGCGATCCCGCATATGCAGTCGAGCCTGGGGGCGACCTCGGACGAGGTTAGCTGGGTGCTGACCAGCTATATCGTGGCGGTTGCAGTGGCGATGCCAATCACCGGCTGGCTGGCCGACCGGATCGGATCGCGCCGCCTGTTCATCGCCTCGGTCACCGGCTTTGTGCTGTCTTCGATGCTTTGCGGGATGGCCCAGAACATCACCGAGATGGTCCTGTTCCGCGCCTTGCAGGGGGCCACCGGGGCCTTCATCGCCCCGCTCAGCCAGGCCGCAATGGTCGATACCAACAAACCTTCGCGCCAGCCGCAGATGATGGCGATGTGGGGCATGGGGATCATGATCGGGCCAATTTTGGGGCCGATATTGGGCGGCTGGCTGACCGAGAACTGGAACTGGCGCTGGGTGTTTTACGTCAATCTGCCGCTGGGGATTATCGCCTTGTCGATCTTGCTGGCACTGCTGCCATCGCGCCCGCTTGTGCGGCGGCGGTTCGATCTGGCTGGTTATGCAATGATCGGGATCACGCTGACTTCAATCCAGCTATTGCTCGACCGGGGCAACCATATCGACTGGTTTGAATCGCTGGAAAGCTGGATCTATCTGTTCCTCGCGCTGTCGGCGGCGTGGATGGCAGTGATCCATTTCACCACGGCCAGCAACACGTTGTTCCACCGGACCTTGTTTGCCGATCCCAATCTGGTCTTTGCGATCTTTTTCAGCCTGGCGATGGGCGTGGTGATGTTCGCGACGATGGCGCTGCTGCCACCGATGCTGCAGCGCCTGTTCGGGTACAGCGTGATCGACACCGGCATGGCGATGATGCCGCGCGGGGTCGGCACGGTGCTGACCATGCAGCTTTCGGGGCTGCTGGTGCGGCGCGGGTTCGATCCGCGGATCCTGATTGCGGCTGGGTTCAGCATCGCCGCGCTATCCCTGTGGGAGATGTCCGGCTGGACGCTGCAGACCGATTACTGGCACATCGCCTCGTCCGGCTTTGTCCAAGGGCTGGGCATGGGGCTGGTGTTCATTCCGATGAACGCCAGCGCCTTTGCCACCCTGCCCCCGCACTTGCGCACCGATGGGTCGAGCGTGCTCAACCTCTCGCGCTCGATCGGATCGTCGGTCGGCATTTCGATTGTCACGACCATGCTGGCGCGCAATCTGCAGACGTCGCATTCGGACCTTGCCGGCAAGATCACCGCCTCGTTCACGCAAGTGCTCGATTTCTCGACCCTCGACCGGTTCCAGTCCTATGGCGAGGCGGCGCTGCGGATGCTCGATGCCGAGGTTAACCGGCAGGCGGCAATGATCGCCTATATCGACAACTTCTATCTGATGATGTGGATGACGATGTCCGTAATCCCGATCACCCTGCTGATGACCCGCGCCAACCTGTCAGTCCCGACCGCGCCCAAGAACGAGGATTTGCCGCACTAAGCGGGCAGCAAATCCCCGACATCGGCCACGCAAATTCCATGCGCCGCGATCAGCTCGGCCAGATCCTCGATCCGGGCCATATCGCCGTCTTCGCGCATTATAGAACAGATGACGGCGGCGTCGCCTGTTCCGGCGCGACGGCACAGTTCGATGGCAGCTTCCAGCGCGGCGGGGCGCTCAGCCACACCGCCTGCCGCCGCGATCAACGGGAAAACATGGCCGGGACTGACCAGATCATCGCCGGTTGAGGCCGGATCAATCGCCACAGCAATCGTTCGGGCGCGATCGGCAGCGGAAATGCCGGTGGTGACGCCGGTCGTTGCTTCGATCGAGCGGCCATGCGGGCGGCCCGATTGGCGGTCGCTGCCCGGATTGATCAGGCTGATCCCCAGCCGCATCGCGTGGGCCGGGGTCAGCGCGAGGCAAATCAGCCCGCGGCCATGGGTGGCCATAAAGTTGACCGTATCGGGTGTCGCGTGGCGCGCAGCGACAGCAAAGTCGATATCCCCGCCGCGCAACCGGTCGCCCGTCAGGACGATGACTTTGCCCGCTGCCAATGCTGCCAGCGCCTGATCCAGCTGCGCGCTCATTGCTGCGCCTCGGCCCCGGCGAAGGCCTGCGCCCCGCGCAGCACTTGCTGCCCAACCATTTCGAGCTGCAACCGCGCGCGGTCTTCGAGGCACTCACCATCGGGGCTGAACAGCCCGTGATAGGTCCGGATCGTCGCCCCCATCGGAGTTGGCCAACCGCGCAGCGCGTGAACAATCGCGCGCAGTGTGATCAGCGTGCTCATCGTCGCCTGATCGCCATAGGCGGTGGCGATCAGGCCGACAGCGCGGCCATCAAGATAGGGCCGGGTGTCCTTGGACAGGTCTTCCAGAAAATCGAGCGCGTTCTTGACCAGCCCCGAAATCGTGCCGTGATAGCCGGGCGCGGCGATGAGCAGACCATCGGCCAGCCGCACTGCTTCGACCAGTTCGGCGCCGTCACCCTTTTGGTGTTCCGCACTGCCATAATGCGGCAGCTTGGCAAGGTAAGCCCCGCCGAACACCTGCACCTCTGCCCCGCCCGCACCGGCTGCCGCAGCCGCCAGCCGCAGCGCCTGTTCGGTCGTCGAACCGGGATTGACGGTGCCGCCGATGGCGACGATCCGGGTAGTCACAATTGCACCTCTTTCTATCGGCTCACAGCGTCAGCGGACCGTGCTGAAGCTGCGGCAAAACATAACGCGCGAACATATCGCACTCATTCACATGGGGATAGCCGGACAGGATAAAGGCTTCCATCCCGGCATCCTGATAGGCCCGCAGCTTGGCGATCACCTGATCCGGTGTGCCGACAATCGCCGCCCCGCAGCCTGAACGTGCCCGGCTGATCCCGGTCCACAGGTTGTCCTCGACAAACCCGTCACCATCGGCTGCGCCGCGCAGTTCCTGCTGGCGCTGGACCCCGAAGTTCTTGGCATCGAGCGACTTTTCGCGGATCGCGCGGCCAGCCTCATCGTCCAGTTTGGACAGCAGCCGGTCGGCGTAGGCGCGCGCTTCATCCTCGGTTTCGCGCACGATCACGTGGGCGCGGTAGCCGAACTTCAATGTCCGCCCCTTGGCAGCGGCGCGGGCTTTCATGTCGGTCACGGTCTCGCGGACCTTGTCCATCGTATCGGGCCACATCAGATAGACGTCAGCCGCTTCGGCGGCGCATTCGCGGGCTTCGTGGCTCAGCCCGCCGAAGTAGAACGGTGGGCACTTGCCTGAGATGGTCGTGATCCGCGGCGGATCGAGTTTCAGGTTGAAGAACTCGCCCTGGAAATCGAGGTGCTCGCCGTTCAGCAGCGTCTTGACGATCTTCATGATCTCGGTCGCGCGGACATAACGCGGGCCGCTCTCGATCTTCTCGCCCGGCATATCGGACGAGATGATGTTGACGTTGAGCCGCCCCGCCGTGCCAGCGGCATTCGGCCCCAGAATCCGGTCGAGCGTCGCGATCCTGCGGGCCAGTTGCGGCGGCCAGTCTTCGCCCATCCGGGCCGCCCACAACAGCTTGATCCGCTTGATCTGCGTGGCCATCGCGGCGGCGAACACAGTGGTATCGAGGCCGAGCTGATAGCCTGACGGCAGCAGCACATTGTCAAATCCGCCCTCTTCGGCGCGCATCACGATATTGCGGCAGTGTTCCCAACTGGACGCCAGATAGGGATCGGGCACGCCAAGGAATTCGTAATCGTCATCGCACAGCGCGGAGAACCACGAGATTTCACATTGCGGCTGAGTTGTCGGTTGGGTCATGGCAGGGGCACTCCTCGAGCGGCGACAAGCACCGAATACCAATCGGTCCGGTCCCACTGGACCCGCAGCGCCGATGCACCCTCAGTAATCCGCTCAGCCTGCTGCGATCCGATAATCGGGATGATCCCGGCCGGGTGCGCCAGCAACCACGAATAGGCCGCGACGCTGCGCGAAATACCCTTGGCCGCGGCAACCCGGTCAAGCTCGGCGATTACCGCCTTGTCACGCGCACTGTCAGCCCCGGCAATCCGTCCGCCACCCAAAGGTGACCAGGCGAGCGGGGTCAGCCCCAGCTGCATCGCCTGATCGAGCTCGCCATTTTCAAAGCAATCGATCCGCAGCGCGCTGATTTCGGGCTGGGTCGAAACCAGTTTATGACCGAGGAAGTGATTGAGCGCCGCGATCTGGGCCTGAGTGAAGTTCGACACGCCAATCGTGCGGATCTTGCCCGAGGCCACCGCATCATCCAGCACCCGCGCCACTTCCTGCGGGTGGGCAAGGATATCGGGGCGGTGGATTTGCCACAAATCGACGCTGTCAGTTTTCAGCCGGGTCAGCGAGGCATCGATGGCGCTGCGCAGATATTCTGGTGATTGGTCATAGGGCAGCGGCGGCATGATCCCGCCTTTGGTCGCCAGCACCATTCGTCCGCGCAGGCCCGGTTCCGCGTTCAGCACTTCGCCCAGCAGCGCCTCGGCATCGCCAAATCCGCCGGTGCCGTTGAAGCCATAGATGTCGGCAGTGTCGAGAAAGTTGATCCCGGCATCGAGCGCCGCATGAACCAAGGCCGCCGCCTCTGCCGCAGAGCGTCCGCCCTCAGCCAGGCGCCACATCCCCCAGGCGATTGAGGATACGGCAATTCCGCTGGCACCAAGCGTGCGGGTGGCGGGCGGCAGGGGTAATGCGCTCATGATGTTTTCCTGGCTGGCGGCGCGACCGATGCACGCTCGACTAGTTTGTGGGGCAAGCGGCGATGGTTGATATCGCCCCCGGCGATGAGGATTTCCGTGGCCGTGCGGGCAAGTTCCGCCATCGGCTGATGGATCGTGGTCAGCGGCGGCCAAACCGTGCGGGCCAGCGTGGTATCATCGAACCCGGCGACCGACAGCTGATCGGGTAGGCTGATCCCGCGATCATGCGCCACCGCCAGCACGCCGGCCGCCATATCGTCGTTCGAGGCGAATATTGCGGTTGGCCGGTCGGGCATGGACAGGAATTGCTCAGCCGCGCGCACCCCGCTTTCAAAATCGAACGCCCCATCGCAGACCAGCTCAGCGGCAAAGCTGATCCCGGCCCGGCCCAGTGCACGGCGGTAACCGTTCAACCGGTCGTCAGAGGCCATGTGGTTGGGGTGGCCTTTGATAAAGCCAATCCGCCGGTGGCCGTGGTTGATCAGATGGGTGGTCATATCATCCGCCGCCTGGGCATCGTCCATGAACACCGAACTGGTTAGCGCGTGGTTGGTGCCGGGCGAGATCCGCACAAACGGAATATCCATCGATTCCAGCGCACGCAGTACCGGATCGCAATCAGTCACTGGGGACGACAGGATAATCCCATCGACATGGGTTTCGGTGACCAGCCCGCGGACCTGTTCGCCGACCAGTGGATCAGCGACATCGACCGGTTGGGCCAGCAAGCGGATCCCATGGGCCTTGCAATATTCCCAGCAGCCGGTCTGTATCTGGAACATATAGAACGGGCTGTGATTGTCATAAATCAGCGCGATCTGGTTGCTTTTGGCGCCAGACAGAATCCGCGCCGCGACACTGGGCCGGAAATCGAGCGCTTGCATAGCCTGTTCGACCCGGGCCTTGGTATCGGTGCTGACGTAAGGATGTCCGTTGAGCACGCGGCTGACGGTTTTCACCGCTACCCCGGCCAGTGCCGCCACGTCCCTGATGTTCGACCGTTCGCTCATTGCCCCAGCACTCCGCTCAACCCGGCGAACAGCGCGGCAAAGGCGCTGTCAGGGCGGTAGAATACCGGAGGTCGGCCGATCGGGGCAGCAATTTCGTAAGTTCCCGGGGCATAGTCCTGCCCGGTCCAGCAATGCCGCCAGGGCCCCTCGCCCGGCAGGATCACTTGCCGCGCAACCGCCCCCGCCTCAATCACTGGCGCCACCAGCAGGTCGGCGCCGTAAAGGAACTGGTCTTGCACTGCGTAGAGCGCTGGATCGTCCGGGTAATGCAGGAACAACGGGCGCTGAGTCGGTAGCCCGTCCGCCACCGCTTCATCGCACAACTGCCGGACATATGGAGCGAGATGGGCATGAACCCGGCTCCACCGGGCAAAGCAGGCCAGCAACTGCGGCGTGCTGTCATATTGCAGATTGTCGTCCGGGCGATTGCCTTCGTGGCTGCGCATGACGGGCGCAAAGGCGGCCAGCTCGCACCACCGCTCCATCAGTTCGGCAGTGCGGACGTTGCCGAGCAGCGAGGTGTAACCGCCGCAATCGGAATGGCTATAGGCGTTGCCGACCAGCCCAGCCGAGAGCGCTCCGGTAATCACCGTGCCGATCCCGTCATGGCGGGTGAAATCGACCGACTGGTCGCCGGCCCACAGCAGCGGGCAATTTGCCTGAACGCCGCTGAATCCGGCGCGCATGAAGAACACCGCTTCGCCGGTTTGGCCCCTGCTTTCGAGCGCCATCGCGTTGACTTCGGCCCACAGCACCGGCCAGCGGTTGTGCGCCTCCATCGGGTCGGAGCCATCGGCCAGCCGCACGTCGGTCGGCAGATATTCGCCAAAATCAGCCATCCACCCGGCGATCCCGATATCGAGCATTTCGCGGCCCAGCACTTTTTCGGCGAACCATTGGCGCGTTTCTGTGCGGGTGAAATCGATCACGCCGCAGTCGAACTCGCCGAAATCGACCAGATAAGCGTCGTCGCTATCTTGGCGCAGGCAGAAATGCCCGCCTTCCAGCGCTTCTTCATACAGGATGCCGTCATTGGCCAAATAGGGGTTGGCATAGGCCAGAAAGCGGATGCCGCGCGCCGCCAGCGCCGCGATCCGTTCGGGAAGGCCCGGAAACCGCTGGTTATCGCGCCGCCAATCCCAGAACAGGCGACGGCCAAAGCTGGTTTCGCGGATCCCGGCCCAATCCTCGCACCACAAGCCTGAAACTGACGTACCGGCTGCAATAAACTGCTCAAGCCGGTCAAAACTGCGTGCGCCGTCCTTCAGCCCGACTATCGCCCCGCCAATCGCCCAATCGGGCAACGGCGGCTGGCGTCCAAACCGGGTCGAGAGCTGACCGACCAGCTCAACCGGACCGTCAGCGGCGAACAATTCAAACGTCGTGGCCGGCGCCCAGACCTCAACATGGTGGCGCGCCAGATCGGTAAAATCGAGCACCGAATAGGCCTCGGCCGTGCAATGCACCGCCAGCCAGCGGGAGGTCAGGAAGGTCGGCTGCGGATAATTGGTGTTCCAGTAATCACCCCCAGCCATCCCGCTTGCATCCATCTGCTGGGTTAGCTCGGTCGACTTGTCGCGCCCGACGCCGGGCTCGCTGGTCCAGATCGGAAAGGCCCGGCCATTCAGCGCCAGATAGCTCATCTGTTCGCCCCCGCCCCAGACGGCTTCGCCCGGCTCGGCCTGGAAATACAGGTGCAGGCGGTCGTAACCTGCGCGCAGCAGGGTGACGGTCAGCGCGTTATCCACCAGTTCCAGCCGCGCCGCTGGCCCGGCGGGGTCTGACAGGGTCACAGCTCCGGCGATCAGCTCCCAGCTATCTGGCGCAACAGCATTTTGAGGGTCATCCTCAATCCGGAAGTTGCCCCGGACCATTTCCACGCTCGGCCGTCCACAGGCCATTGCCAATACCGGCGCGTCCGATCGGTGCGACAGCACGATTCGCCCCGCAAACCGCAGGTCGAAGCCGTCTTCACATTCGATGAACCCGCTTTCCACGCCGATTCGCTTCCTCTCCGCCAGTGCTGTTGCGCGATCGCAACAGTGCTGACAATCCCGTATGACACCGCTTGACATATCGAGCCATTCCACGCAATTCAAGCTTCACAAGTGGAAAGCGCGGACAATCGTTCCGCTGCCCAAGCCACATTGTAATTTGACCAGGACCGGGAACCTCCGGCTTGGTAGAGGAGGGAGGAGACCCCATGAAATCTATGCTTCGCGCTTCCGCAGCCGTGCTGGCGATTACCGCTTTCACCGCTCCGGCCTATGCCCAGACCACCACCGCTGTGGCGGAAGATGAGGCCCCCGGCGAAATCGTCGTGACCGCGCAAAAGCGGTCGGAAAGCCTGCAATCGGTGCCAGTCGCGGTTTCCGTGCTCAGCGGCGAAGATCTGGCCGATGCCAGCCGCCCCAGCATCGAAAGCGCCGCCCAGATGGTGCCTTCGCTCAACTTCCTGAAGTCGGGCACCACGCTCAACCAGACGATCTTCCTGCGCGGGGTTGGCACTGCCACCTTCTCGATCGCGGGTGAACCATCGGTTTCGACCGTGGTTGACGGCGTGGTCTATGCCCGCTCGGGCGAAGCCTTCAGCGACATGGTTGATGTGTCGCAGATCGAAGTGCTGCGCGGCCCGCAGGGCACCCTGTTTGGCAAGAACTCGTCGGCCGGTGTGGTCAACATCACCACCCAGATGCCCAAGCACGAATTCGGCGGAACGCTCGAAGCGAGCTATTTTGAACGCAACGAATTCCGCCTCAAGGGCGCAGTCAACCTGCCGCTTGGTCAGGATCTGGCCGCCCGTCTGACTGGCTTCTATGGCGAATACGATGGCAACATCCGCAACACCGCGACCAACGAATGGGTCAACGGTTACAAGCACTGGGGCGTTCGCGGCCAGATGCTGTTTGAACCGAGCGACAACCTGCGGGTCTATGTCGCGGCGGACTATTACAAGAACGACGATGATTGCTGCGCCGATGTGATTGGCACGGGCCCATTGACTGGTGCCGGTGTACCGTCGACCAGCTTGGCCTTTGGCGTCTTGCCGCCGCAGCTGGGTGCTGAAAGCCGCAGCGTTGCGCAGAATCTGGTCACCGCGACCAAGGAAGAAGGCTGGGGCGTTTCGGGCC
>JANMHL010000175.1:0-5540 GCA_031375125.1 Novosphingobium sp.
ACCCGAATAGTCGACGCGCTTGCCCAGCAGGTTCTGACGGAAGCGGCCCTGCTTGCCCTTGAGCATATCGGACAGCGACTTGAGCGGACGCTTGTTGGCACCGGTGATCACCCGGCCGCGGCGGCCGTTGTCGAACAATGCGTCAACGGCTTCCTGCAGCATGCGCTTTTCGTTGCGGACGATGATGTCCGGCGCGCGCAGCTCGATCAGGCGCTTGAGGCGGTTGTTACGGTTGATCACGCGGCGATAGAGATCGTTCAGATCGGACGTCGCAAAGCGGCCGCCATCAAGCGGCACCAGCGGGCGCAGTTCGGGCGGGATGACCGGAACGACTTCAAGGATCATCCATTCGGGACGGTTGCCCGATTCGATGAAGCTTTCGACGACCTTGAGCCGCTTGATGATCTTCTTGGGCTTGAGCTCCGACTTGGTCTCGGACAGTTCCTTGAGCAGGTCTTCCTTTTCCTGCGCCAGGTCGAGGCTCATCAGCATGTGCTTGACCGCTTCGGCGCCGATCCCGGCCGAGAAGGCGTCTTCGCCGTACTCGTCCTGGTATTCGTACAGCTCGTCTTCGGTCAGCGTCTGGTACTTTTCAAGCGGGGTCAGGCCCGGCTCGATCACCACATAGCTTTCGAAGTAGAGGATCCGTTCAAGGATCTTGAGCTGCATGTCGAGCAGCAGGCCGATCCGCGAAGGCAGGCTCTTGAGGAACCAGATGTGCGCCACCGGCGCGGCCAGCTCGATGTGGCCCATGCGTTCGCGCCGGACCTTGGTGACGGTGACTTCAACGCCGCACTTTTCGCAGACGACGCCCTTGTATTTCATGCGCTTGTACTTGCCGCACAGGCACTCGTAATCCTTCACCGGGCCGAAGATGCGGGCGCAGAACAGGCCGTCGCGTTCGGGCTTGAAGGTCCGGTAGTTGATGGTTTCGGGCTTCTTGATCTCGCCGAATGACCACGAGCGAATCCGCTCGGGGCTGGCGATGCCGATCTGGATCTGGTCGAAGGTTTCGGGCTTCGCGATCTGATTGGTGAATTTGGACAGGTCGTTCATGTCTTTGATCCCTCTAGGGGTGAATTCTTTGGGCGGAGGAGGGCGGGACGGCCTGAAATTGGCCGCCCCGGTCCCTTATTCCGCTGCCTCCGCGAAATCGTCGTCGCCTTCGTCGGTCAGGCTGGACAGTTCGACGTTGAGGCCGAGGCTGCGCATTTCCTTGACCAGCACGTTGAAGCTTTCGGGAATGCCGGCCTCGAAGGTATCGTCGCCCTTGACGATCGCTTCATAGACCTTGGTGCGGCCGACCACGTCGTCCGACTTCACTGTCAGCATTTCCTGCAGCGTATAGGCGGCGCCGTAAGCCTGGAGCGCCCAGACTTCCATTTCCCCGAAACGTTGCCCGCCGAACTGGGCCTTGCCGCCCAGCGGCTGCTGGGTGACGAGGCTGTAGGGTCCGATCGAACGCGCGTGGATCTTGTCGTCGACAAGGTGGTGCAGTTTCAGCACATACTTGCAGCCGACCGTCACCTTGCGGTCAAACGCGGTCCCGGTGCGTCCGTCAAAGAGCGTCACCTGGCCCGAGGTATCGAGCCCGGCCAGCTTGAGCATGTCGGTCACATCGGCTTCCACCGCGCCATCGAACACGGGCGAGCCCATCGGCACCCCGGCGCGAACGCTTTCGGCCAGCTCGACTATTTCGTCGGCCGTGCGGCTGGCAATATCTTCGGCATAGTTGGAGCCGTAGATGGTGCTCAGCAATTCGCGCACCGCTTCGGGCGGTTCGCCAACTTCGGGGTTCGGATTGGCCTGACGCCAGGCATCCAGCGCATCGCCGATCTTGTGGCCCAGACCGCGTGCGGCCCAGCCCAGGTGGGTCTCGAAGATCTGTCCGACGTTCATGCGGCTCGGCACGCCCAGCGGGTTGAGCACGAAATCGACCGGGGTCCCATCATCGAGGAACGGCATGTCTTCCTGCGGCAGGATCCGGCTGATGATGCCCTTGTTGCCGTGGCGGCCGGCCATCTTGTCGCCCGGTTGCAGCTTGCGCTTCACCGCCACGAAGACCTTGACCATCTTGAGCACGCCCGGAGCGAGTTCATCACCGCGTTCGAGCTTTTCCTTGCGGTCCTCGAACTTGTCCTGGATCGCCTTGACGGTTTCGTCATACTGGGCCTTCACGGCTTCGAGCTGGCCCTGGACCTTGTCGTCGGCCACGGCGAACTTCCACCATTCGTGACGTTCCACTTCACCCAGGTTTTCCTCGGTGATGGTGTCGCCCTTCTTGAAGCCCTTGGGTGCGGCGGCCGCAACCTGGCCCACCAGCATATCGCGCAGGCGGTTGTAAGTGGCGCGGTTGAGAATGCCGCGTTCGTCTTCGCGATCCTTGGCGAGGCGTTCGATTTCCTCGTTCTGGATCTGACGCGCACGGTCATCGATTTCGATTCCGTGGCGGTTGAAGACGCGCACGTCGACAATCGTCCCGGCAACGCCCGGCGGCAGCTTGAGCGAGGTATCGCGGACGTCCGAAGCCTTTTCGCCGAAGATCGCGCGGAGCAGCTTTTCTTCGGGCGTCATCGGGCTTTCGCCCTTCGGCGTGATTTTGCCGACCAGGATATCGCCCGGGTGCACTTCGGCACCGATGTAGATGATGCCCGCTTCATCGAGGCTGCGCAGCGCTTCTTCGCCCACATTGGGGATGTCGCGGGTGATGTCTTCGGGCCCGAGCTTGGTGTCGCGGGCCATGACTTCAAACTCCTCGATGTGGATCGAGGTGAAGACGTCTTCCTTGACGATGCGTTCGCTGATCAGGATCGAATCTTCGTAGTTGTAGCCATTCCACGGCATGAACGCGACCAGCACATTGCGGCCCAGCGCCAGTTCGCCCAGTTCGGTCGAGGGACCGTCGGCGATGATCTGGCCGGTCTCGATCACATCGCCCACCTTGACCAGCGGACGCTGGTTGATGCAGGTCGACTGGTTCGAGCGCTCGAACTTCTGCAGGCGGTAGATATCGACGCCCGATTGGCCGGCTTCGATATCGCCCGAAGCGCGGATCACGATGCGCGTGGCGTCGACCTGATCGACGATCCCGGCGCGCAGTGCGCCGATCGCCGCGCCCGAATCGCGAGCCACGGTTTCTTCCATCCCGGTGCCGACAAACGGCGCTTCGGCGCGCACCAGCGGCACCGCCTGGCGCTGCATGTTCGATCCCATCAGCGCGCGGTTGGCGTCATCGTTTTCCAGGAACGGGATCAGCGATGCGGCAACCGAAACCAGCTGCTTGGGGCTGACGTCCATCAAGGTCACGTGATCGCGCGGGGCCATCACGAATTCGCCCGAATCACGCGCCGAGATCAGCTCTTCAACGAACGAACCGTCCTTGTTGAGCTCAGCCGAAGCCTGCGCAACGACGTGCTTCTGTTCTTCCATCGCCGAAAGATAGACCACTTCGCCGGTGACCTTCTGGTCGATCACCTTGCGGTAGGGGGTTTCGATGAAGCCGTACTTGTTGACCCGCGCAAAGGTGGAGAGCGAGTTGATCAGACCGATGTTCGGACCTTCCGGCGTTTCGATCGGGCAGATCCGGCCATAGTGGGTCGGGTGAACGTCGCGCACTTCGAAGCCGGCCCGTTCGCGGGTCAGACCGCCCGGCCCGAGGGCCGAGACGCGGCGCTTGTGGGTGACTTCGGACAGCGGATTGGTCTGGTCCATGAACTGCGAAAGCTGCGACGAGCCGAAGAATTCGCGGACCGCGGCCACCGCCGGCTTGGCGTTGATCAGATCGTTGGGCATCACGGTCGACACGTCGACGCTGCTCATCCGTTCCTTGACCGCGCGTTCCATCCTGAGCAGGCCGACGCGGTACTGGTTTTCCAGCAGTTCGCCGACCGAACGGACCCGGCGGTTGCCAAGGTTGTCGATGTCATCGACATCGCCCTTGCCGTCCTTCAGGTTGACCAGTTCTTTGACCACCGCGAGGATATCTTCGGTGCGCAGGGTGGTGTGGGTATCTTCGGCATCAAGCGCCAGGCGCATGTTCAGCTTGACCCGGCCCACGGCTGAAAGGTCATAGCGGTCGCTATCGAAGAACAGGCCTTCGAACAGCGATTCAGCGGTTTCGCGCGTCGGCGGTTCGCCCGGGCGCATCACCCGGTAGATATCGGCCAGCGCGTGATCGCGGTCTTCCGACTTGTCCGCCTTGAGCGTGTTGCGGATCCATGGACCCGTACCAACGTGGTCGATGTCGAGCAGTTCGAGCTGGTCGATCCCGGCCTTGTCGAGCGCCTCGAGGTTTTCCGGGGACACTTCGTCGCCTGCTTCGATATAAATCCGGCCGGTCTTTTCGTCGATCAGGTCCTTGGCCGAATAGCGGCCGAAGATTTCCTCGGTCGGGATCAGCAGTTCGGCCAGGCCATCCTTTTCGGCCTTGTTGGCCGCGCGCGGACTGATTTTGGTCCCGGCGGGGAAGACCACTTCGCCGCTTTTCGCATCGACAATGTCAAACGCCGGCTTGGTGCCGCGCCATTGTTCTGCCTGATAGGGCAGCCGCCAGCCGCCCCCCTGAATGTCACTGGCGCCGCGCTTCCACATCACCTTGTCATAGAAGAAATCGAGGATCTCTTCGGAATTGAGCGCGAGCGCGTGGAGCAGCGCGGTGACCGGCAGCTTGCGCTTGCGATCGATCCGGACGTTGACGATATCCTTGGCATCGAATTCGAAATCGAGCCACGAACCGCGATAGGGAATGACGCGGGCGGCGAACAGATACTTGCCGCTGGACTGGGTCTTGCCGCGGTCATGATCGAACAGCACGCCGGGCGAACGGTGCATCTGCGAAACGATCACGCGTTCGGTGCCGTTGATGATGAAAGTGCCGTTCTCGGTCATGAGCGGCATGTCGCCCATGTAGACGTCCTGCTCCTTGATATCGAGCACCGAGCGGGTTTCGGTTTCGGCGTCCACTTCGAACACGATCAGGCGCAGCGTCACCTTCATCGGCGCGGCATAGGTGATCCCGCGCTGGCGGCACTCGGTGGTGTCATACTTGGGGTCTTCCAGCTCATAGTGAACGAAGTCGAGCTCGCTCGTCCCGGCAAAGTCGCGGATCGGGAAGACCGAGCGCAGCGTCTTTTCAAGGCCGCTGATATAGCCGACCGCCGGATCGGAGCGCAGGAACTGTTCGTACGATTCGCGCTGAACCTCGATCAGGTTCGGCATCTTCACCACTTCGTGGATATCGCCGAAGATCTTGCGGATGCGCCGCTTTGCACTGACGCGCACTGCGGGGACGGGGCTGGAAGCCTTCTTGGCCATGGGAGGGTCTTGCCTCTTTCAATAGAGCCGGGAGGACCCCGGCGGGAATAATGCCACGCGCGTGGATGGCGCCATCAAACGAGAAAAGGCCGCATGGCAAACACCCCCTTGAGGGAGGCAGCCCGCAGCCTTCGCGTCAGATGGATAACCCGCCGCTTCCTTCCGTGCCTGGCCCCCGCGCATGGGCCCTGCTTGCTCGAAACGATGGGTGAGCGGCGCATATAGGG
>JANMHL010000209.1:0-6564 GCA_031375125.1 Novosphingobium sp.
CCGCACGTTCATAATCAAGGCCGGACATCAACACGCCGACCCCGCCGTTATGCGGCCCCATTACATTTTCCTCAGGCACTTCGCAGTCATTGAAGACAAGTTCAGCGGTTGGGCTGCCGCGCATCCCCATTTTGTCGATTTTCTGGCCGATGCTGAAGCCGAGATCGCCCTTTTCGATCAGGAAGGCAGTAATCCCGCGCGATCCGGCTTCGGGTGCGGACTTGGCATAGACCACCAAGGTATCGGCACAGGTGGCGTTGGTGATCCAGAATTTGGTGCCGTTGAGGACATAGCCGCCTTGAACCGCATCGGCCTTGAGCTTCATCGAGACCACATCTGATCCGGCCCCGGCTTCGGACATGGCGAGGCTGCCGACGTGCGCGCCGCTGACCAATCCGGGCAAGTACTTCGCCTTTTGCTCGTCATTGCCCCAGCGGCGGATCTGGTTGACGCACAGATTGCTGTGCGCGCCATAGCTGAGGCCGAGCGAGGCCGAGGCGCGGCTGACTTCCTCAACCGCGATGACATGGTCGAGATAGCCGAGGCCCAGCCCGCCCCATTCCTCTTCCACGGTGATCCCGTGCAGGCCCAATTCGCCCATCGCCGCCCACAGCTCGTCGCGCGGGAACCAGTCCTCGGCGTCGATCTTCGCGGCCAGTGGCGCGATCTTTTCATCGGCAAAGCGGCCAGCAGCTTCGCGGATCATCATCGCAGATTCAGGCAGGGCAAAATCGAAATCGGGCGTCGCGCGCATGGGAACTCCTCTTGAGGCACAGGCATAGCAACTGCGCGAGGCGGCGCAAACTGGTTACAGGGGAAATTATTGGGTTCGCCTAAAACCCCGCCCCGCCGATCCAGCTCGGGCAGGCCAGCCCCATCACTTTGAACAGCAGCCCCATCTGCCCCTCGCCGACCAGCCGCTCTTTAGCAGCTTCAATCGCGGCGGCGTGCTGCGGCGCGCGTTCGGCCAGCGTCTGCGCGCGTGCGTCGATGCCCAGATTGCGCAACCAACGCCCCTGCGGGACCGTGCCAAGCCATTTGCAGCCACGCGACTGGGCAATCGGGGCGAGGGTGGCGAAATCGACGTGCGCGGTCAGGTCGGCCTCTCCGGGAGCGACGAACGGATCAACTTTGAGGTGATCGCGGACCGCCTGCAATGTCGATCCATCGCGGACCGCATCGTGGCCGTAATCAATGAACAGCGCCGCGCCGCCTTGATCGTTCAGGCGCCCGGCGACTTCATAAACCGTTGCTGCCGCGCCGGGACAAGTTTCGATAATTGTACCCAGTTCTGCCTGCCGCCGGATTTCGGGCACGGCGGCATCCATCGGCTGGCTGCCGGCGATGCAGACGAACCGGTCACCATCGGGCACCACCATCCGCTCGCGCCAGCCATCCGCCGTCATCACCAATTGCCGCACTGGCAGGGCATCGAGGAACTCGTTCGCGACCAGCAGGATCGGGCCATAGGGCGGGATCGTTGACAGATCGTGGTGCCACTGCGCGCCGGGAATGCTGGCGAGCTGAACGTCTTTAAGCGCGGTCGAGGTTTCGACAAAATGGACCGATGGCTCCAACCCATAGCGCTTGGCCACCCGCAGCGCGTCCTGCGCCAGCGTGCCGCGCCCCGGCCCCAGTTCGACATAGTGAACCGGCTCTTCACGGCCCGCATTGATCCACATATCGGCCAGCCACAGCCCGACCAGTTCGCCAAACATCTGGCTGATTTCGGGCGCAGTAACGAAATCTCCGGCGCTGCCCAGCGGGTCCTTGGACCCATAATAGCGGGCGTTCGATTCGCCCATATAGTGCATCAGGCTGATCGGCCCGGTGTTGGCGATCAGCCGCCGGAACACCGCCGACAAGGGATCGGCTGGGGCTTGATCGGTCATTGCGGCGCAGGGGTTCCGCTGTTCAGCTCAGGCCGCCGCAGCGCGCGGATCAGGAAGAACAGGCCGACCGCAATCAGCGGGATGGTCAGCCATTGGCCCATTGACAGCCCGGTTTGGCGGGCGAAATCCTGCAGCTGCTCGTCCGGCTCGCGGAAAAATTCGACCACGAACCGCGCCAGCCCGATGCCCAGCGTAAAGGTTCCGACCAACAGGCCGGGCCGCCAGCGCGCACGGGTTTTCCAGAACAGCGGGACCATAATCAGCGCCAGCAGCAGCCCTTCGAGGAGCGCTTCGTAAAGCTGGCTGGGGTGACGCGCAACAGCGCCGCCGCCCCTGAAGACAATCGCCCACGGCACATCCGGCCCGGCGGCGCGGCCCCACAACTCGCCATTGACGAAGTTGGCCAGCCGCCCGAACAGCATCCCGAACGGCACTGCCACCGCGATGTAATCACCCACCCGAACGATCGACAACTGGTTGCGCCAGCAGACCCAGGCCATCGCGATCACCACGCCGATCAGGCCGCCGTGGAAACTCATTCCGCCATGCCACAGCTGCAGCAGTTCGCCCGGATGGGCCCAGAGGCTGGGCAGGCCGGTATCGCCGCCGGTGTAGAACGTCGCATAGCCCAGCCGCCCGCCCAGGATCACGCCCAGCGTGCAGTAGAAAAACAGATCGTCGATATGACGCTGGGCCAGCGGCGCACCGGGGGCCTGGATCGCCTTGTTGGTGTGCCAATAGGCCAGCAGGATCCCGGCAAGGTAAGCCAGCGAATACCACCGCAGCGAAAAGCTCCCGATCGTGAATAGGTTGGGGCTAAGCCCCAGATCCTCAAAATGGATCGGCGCATTGCCGGCAGCGGCGGCCAGCGTGGCAAGCGATAGTGACAGCAAGTGCGTAACCCCTTAGATGTTGCGGTGCTGCCGGCCGGGCCGGGCGGGACCGTTCCGCCTTGGCCCGCTTGTGGCACAAGCAAGGCTGGGAAACAAACCCAGCGGCGACACAAAACACATGGGGATGGTGGGCGCGAAAAAGGGCGCGGCCAGCAGGCCTTGGGAGAAGGATCCGCAATGCCTACCGCACTTGATCTGTCGATGAATGACGTCGTTGGCCGCCTGACCGCTGAAGGCGGGATGCTGGAGACGATCCCCTTTGAACGCGGCGGTGTCGTTCTGCCGATGCTCAAGAATGCCCCGCCGACGCTGCCGGTGCTGTTCGAAATGTTCTGCGCCCAACATGGCGATGCGCCGTTTCTGGTCGATGGCGAAATCCGCCTCAGCTTTGCCCAGACCTATGCCGCCGCGCGCGCGGTTGCGGGCGGATTGGTTGCGGGGCACGGGGTCCAGCCCGGCGACCGGATCGGGATCGCGGCGCGCAATTCGGCCAACTGGGTCGTCGCCTATATGGCAGTGGTGATGGCCGGCGGCTGCGCCAGCTTGCTCAACGGCTGGTGGAGCGGCGAGGAAATGGCCGCTGGAATCGAGCTGACCGGCTGCACGATGGTGCTGGCCGACAAACAGCGCGCCGCCCGGATTGCCGCGCTTGAGCTTGATACCAAGGTTGTCCTGTTTGAGCACGATTGCAGCTGGGAACAGGGGTTGGCCGCGCTGCTGGCGAACGGCGGCGGAGCGGATACCGCGCTGCCCACGCTGACCGGCGATGATCTGGCGACGATCCTCTATACCTCTGGATCGACTGGCCAATCGAAGGGGGCCTGGTCCGATCACCGCGCAGTAACCCAGGGGGTGTTCAGCTTTGTCGCGCAGACCGTTACGGTGCTGACGATGATGACCGAAAAGGGCGAGGCGCCGACCCTGCAACCGTGCAGTCTGGTCAACGTGCCGCTGTTCCACGTCACGGGCGAAGTGCCGCTATTCCTCCAGTCTTTCGTGATCGGACGCAAGCTGGTGATGATGCCCAAATGGGACGCCGAAGAAGCGATGCGGCTGATCGAGGCTGAGAAGGTCACCTATTTCGTCGGGGTTCCGCTGATGAGCTTTGAAATCGCCACGCATCCGGGCCGCGACAAGTACGATCTGACCAGCTGCACTGCCTTTGCCGCAGGCGGCGCGCCGCGCCCGGTCGATCATGTTCGCCGGATCAAGGAAGCCATGCCGCACGCCTTTCCGCTGCTCGGCTATGGCCTGACCGAAACCAACGCGGTTGGCTGCGGCAACCTCAATGAAAACTATCTGGCCAAGCCCGGCTCGACCGGCAGCGCGACCAAGCCGCTGGTTGAGGTTGCGGCGCTTGATGATGCCGGAACGGTGCTCGGCGCGGGCCAAACTGGAGAAGTTGCGATCCGCACGATCGCCAATTTCGGCGGCTATTGGCAGAACCCTGAGGCTACGGCCGAGGCAATCACCGCTGACGGTTGGTTCCGGACCGGCGATCTGGGCTACCTCGATGATGATGGCTACCTGTTCATCGTTGACCGCAAGAAGGATATCATCATCCGCGGCGGCGAAAACATCACCTGCATCGAAGTGGAGGAGGCGATCTATGCCCACCCCGATGTCGCCGAAGCCAGCGTGTTTGGCGTGCCGGACGAGAAATTCGGCGAACTGCCGGTCGCGGTCTATCAGGTCGAAGCGGGCCGCAGCCTGTCCGAAGATGACCTCAAGGCCTTCCTCAAAGCCCACATCGCCCCGTTTAAAGTACCAGTGCGGCTGTGGGAAGAAACCGATAGCCTGCCCAGGCTCGGCACCGAGAAGGTTGACAAGCGCGCGCTGAAAGCCCGTTACCTGCCAGTATGGCAAGCCGAGCAGAAAACGATCGCGTGACGACCAGCCGGATTGCCAATCAGCGCGCGGTAATCGATCGCCGCGCGCTGGGCGAAGCGATTGCCGCGTTGGTCGCGTCCCAAAACGCCGCCAAGGCCCGGCCCAAGGTGGTTGAGCTGCTGCGCGGCGCGCTGGCGACTGGCCGCGCGGAAATTGCCCGGCGGCTGCTGGAAAAGCCGTCGGCGGGCTATTTGTGCGCCGAAGCGCAGGCCTTTCTGGTCGATCAACTGGTTCGCCTGATCCACGATCACGTGACCATCGCGGTCTATCCGTCGGGCAATCGTTCTTCGGGCGAACGGCTGACGATCATGGCGGTTGGCGGATATGGCCGGGGCGAAATGGCGCCGCATTCGGACGTCGATATCGCCTTCATCACGCCCGGCAAGCAGACCCCCTGGTGCGAGCAGGTGATCGAGGCGATGCTCTATTTTCTGTGGGATCTGGGGCTGAAAGTTGGGCAGTCGAGCCGCAGTCTGGACGAAGTGGTGCGGATGGCCAAATCCGATCTGACGATCCGCACCGCGCTGCTCGAAGGGCGCTATGTGTGGGGCGACCAGCCGCTGTTCGCCGAGGCGCAGAGCCGGTTCTGGGCTGAAGTGGTGGCCGGGACCGAGCGCCAGTATGTCACCGAAAAGCTGGCGGAGCGCAATGAACGGCACAAGCGGCTGGGCGATAGCCGCTATGTGGTCGAACCCAATGTCAAAGAGGGCAAGGGCGGCCTGCGCGATCTGCACACGTTGTATTGGATCGGCAAATATATCCATCACGTCGGCAGCGCTGCACAGTTGGTCGATGCCGGATTGCTGAGCGCCGCCGAATACCGCGCCTTTCGCAAGGCCGAGGATTTTTTCTGGGCGGTCCGCTGCCACCTCCACACCATCACCGGGCGGGCCGAAGATCGGCTGACGTTTGATATCCAGCGCGAAGTTGCCGCGCGGATGCAGTTCGCCGAGCGTCCCGGCAAAAGCGCGGTCGAACGGTTCATGCAGTACTTTTTCCTGCAGGCGAAGCACGTCGGCCACCTGACCGGGCTGTTTCTGGCTCAGCTCGATGATCAGTTCGCCAAAAAGCAACCGCGCGGACTGCTGGCGGGGTTCCGGGCGCGGCGGCGAATGGTCAAAGGCTATCCGGTGTTTGGCGGGCGGATCAACGTGCCATCGGACGATTGGTTTGCGCAGGATCCTATTCGGCTGATCGAGATTTTCGTGCTGGCCGACGCCAACGGGTTGGAACTGCACCCCGATGCGATGCGGCTGGCGGTGCGCGATGCGCGGTTGGTGGATGCGGTGCGTGATGATCCGGCTGCCAATGCCGCGTTCATGGAACTGCTGACTAGCCGGGGCGATCCCGAAGTGGCGCTGCGCTGGTTTAATGAGGCGGGGGTGTTTGGCCGGTTTGTGCCCGATTTCGGCCGGGTCAACGCGCAGATGCAGTTCGATATGTACCACCACTATACGGTCGACGAACACACCATCCGCGCCGTCGGGCTGATGGCCAAGATCGAGAAGGGCGAGATGACGGGTGATCACCCGCTGGCCAGCACGATCATCCACAAGGTCGCCGGGCGCCGGGCGCTCTATGTCTCGATCCTGCTTCACGATATCGCCAAAGGGCGGCGTGGTGATCATTCGCTGCTGGGCGCGGAAGTGGCGCTGAAGCTGTGCCCGCGGCTGGGCCTGTCGGAAGAAGAGAGCCATCTCGTCGCCTGGCTGGTCCGCAATCATCTGTTGATGAGCGCGGTCGCGTTTAAACGCGATCTGGCTGACTGGAAAACGATCACCGATTTCGTCACGCAGGTTCAGTCGATTGAGCGGCTGCGGCTGCTGTCAATGCTGACCATCGTCGATATCCGGGCGGTCGGACCGGGGGTCTGGAACAGCTGGAAGCGG
>JANMHL010000238.1:0-10084 GCA_031375125.1 Novosphingobium sp.
CCTGACGGCGCGCGGCGGCATGACGTCACACGCCGCCGTGGTGGCGCGCGGGATGGGGCGGCCCTGCGTTTCAGGGGCTTCGGCAGTGTCGATTGATATCGCCAAACGGACGCTACGGATTGGCACGCGGGAACTGAGAGAGGGTGATCAGATCACGCTTGATGGCACCACCGGACAGGTCATGGCCGGGCACGTGCCAACGATCGAGCCCGAACTGGTCGGAGATTTTGGTGTGCTGATGGGCTGGGCTGACCGGCACCGGCGGATGAAAGTCCGCACCAATGCCGAAACCCCGGCCGATTGCCGCATTGCGCGCGGATTTGGCGCCGAGGGCGTCGGGCTGTGCCGGACCGAGCATATGTTCTTTGACGCCGGACGGATCGCCGCCGTGCGCCAGATGATCCTGGCCGAAGATGAGGCCGGTCGGCGCGTGGCCTTGGCCAAGCTATTGCCCGAACAGCGTGCTGATTTTGCCGGAATTTTTGAGGAGATGGTTGGCCTGCCGGTGACGATCCGGTTGCTCGATCCGCCGCTCCACGAATTTCTGCCGCACGCCGATGCCGAATTTGCCGAGCTGTCCGAAACCATCGGGATTGGCGTCGATACGCTGAAACGCCGCGCCGCCGAACTGCACGAATTCAACCCGATGCTGGGGCATCGCGGTTGTCGGCTTGGGATCACTTTCCCCGAAATCTACGAAATGCAGGTCCGGGCGATCTTTGAAGCAGCCTGCGACGTCGCGGCGGCTAGCGGTGAAGCGCCGGTGCCCGAAGTGATGATCCCGCTGGTCGCGACTGCCAAGGAACTGGCGATCCTGAAGGCGCTGGTTGATCGAACCGCAGCGGCGGTGTTCGCCGAGCAGGGCCGCACGTTGGCCTATCTGGTCGGGACGATGATCGAACTGCCGCGGGCCGCGCTTATGGCCGGTGAAATCGCTGAGGAAGGCGCATTCTTCTCGTTTGGAACCAACGATTTGACCCAGACTACTCTGGGCGTTTCGAGAGATGACGCGGGCAAGTTTCTGGGTGAATACGTCCGCCAGGGGATCTTCCCGCGCGATCCGTTCGTCTCGCTCGATATCGAAGGTGTCGGCCAACTGGTCGAATTGGCCGCACAGCGCGGTCGCGCGACCCGGCCCGATATCAAACTGGGCATTTGCGGTGAGCACGGCGGTGATCCAGCCAGCATAGCGTTCTGCGAGAAGGTTGGTTTGGACTATGTCAGCGCCAGTCCATACCGGGTGCCGATTGCCCGTCTGGCGGCGGCGCAGGCGGCTTTGGGTTAAGCTCGCCAGCCGCTCAGCGTCAGAATCTCGAACTGTTCTACAGTTCCGCTGCCAAAGTGTTCTTTAGCAATGGAAAATTGCGCACGGGACAGCGCCGGTCCGGGGTTCGACAGACAGTTGCTCAGCCCCTGCGCCCGCAGGTCTGCAATCAGGCTGGCGAGGCTTGAGAACCGGACGTCGACCGTGTGGCTATCGACCACCGGACTCATCCAAGCGGCCCGCTGGAGCAACTGCCCACCAGCGCGGACATCGACTGATGGGTGGAGCCGGGGGGCAGGGCGGTCGCCATCCGCCTCCAGCATCGCCGCGCGCAGGTTCGAAAGGCATCCGGCGCCCATAAAGCTGGCCAAAGCCAGTCCACCTGGTGCCAGAGCATTGCGGATGTGGACCAGCGCGCCGGGCAAATCGTTGACCGCATCGAGCGTGCCAAGGCTGGCGATCAGGTCAAATCCCGTCTGGGGGTAGGGGGCTTCCTCGGCGAAACCGGCGGCCGGTTCAGCCTCCGTCACCGCCACGCCCTGCGCCCGCAAAGCCGCCGCCAGCGCGCCGGTCCAATCGCCCACCACCAGCGCCGTCGCGGGCTGATGGCGCAGGAAGGAAAGCCGCTCGAGCACGTCCTCGGCCATATCCTCCAGCAGATAGCGCGCCGCGCCGGGGCGTTGCTGCAGGACTATTGCCCGGCGCCGCGCGGCCAAGCGGCGGGCGGGGGCGAAGATCATCGGGGGTGCCGGATGAGGCTGGGGATGAGGCTGGGGCTGGGTCACACCGCAGCCCTGCCTTGCGTTGCAGCGGCGTGCAAGCGATACCCGCCGCGATGCAGCTTCACCCGCTCCTCGTGCCCGTCGCCGATCTGCTGTTCCCGCCGCGCTGCCCGCTGTGCGGTGAGGCACTGGCGGCGCAAACGGGACTCTGCGCGGGCTGCTGGAGCGAGCTGGCGATCCCCGGATCACCCTGCTGCGCCACATGCCAGCGCCCGTTTGGCGAAGATGGCAGCGCCGGAGCGAGCTGCGCGCCGTGCCTGGCCAATCCCCCTCGGCACGATGGGATCGCAGCGGGAACGCTCTACAACCCGGCCTCGCGCAAGCTGATCCTCGCGCTGAAGCACGGCAGCCGGATCGCGCTGGCGCCGCTGCTCGGGCGTTTGATGCTGGGGCAATTGCCCGAGGCGGTGGGGCCTGACTGGCTGGTGGTGCCGGTGCCGCTGCACCGCTGGCGGCTGTGGCGGCGCGGGTTCAATCAGGCGGCTTTGCTGGGCCGCGAACTGGCCAAGGCGCGCGGCGCCGCGCTGCTGGTCGACGCCCTGCTTCGCCGCAAACGAACACCGACGCTGGGGGGCCTTGGCAAAACGGCGCGGGCGCGGGCGCTGTCGGGGGCGATTGCGGTCAATCCGCGGCGGCTGGATGCGCTCAAGGGGGCCAAGGTGCTGCTGGTCGATGACGTGCTGACCAGCGGGGCGACAACCAATGCCTGCGTGTCGGCACTGAAACGGGCCGGGGCAAAAACGGTGGTGGTGGCGTGCTTCGCCCGGGTGATGGATGAAGCGCTCGATCTGGTCTGAGCTGAGCTGGAAACGAAAACGCCCGGAACCGAAGCTCCGGGCGGTCTCGTGACGAAACTTAAAGGGCTTCTGCTTGCGCAGTTCGACAGATCCCCCTCGATCTGCCTCGCCCAATCCCTCATGCAGCGGGTGGTCCCTGAACCTGAGCCATCTGCCTTCTGCGCTGCGATCAATCTGCGAATCCGGCGCGAATTGAAAGCGCGAACCCGCTGGAACCGAATTTTTGCTCGACAGATGTGGTTATCTTGCAACAAGGCGGCACGATGAGCGATCACGACCAAACCGCGCGGGAAACGGGCGCTGACTTCCTTCCCAAGTTCGATGCGCAGGGCCTGCTGACAGCGGTGGCCGTCGATTCCACCACGCGCGAAGTGCTGATGGTTGCGTTCATGGATGCCGAAGCGCTGGAGAAGACGCGCGAAACGGGCCTCGCCCATTTCCATTCCCGCTCTCGCGGGCGATTGTGGATGAAGGGTGAGACTTCGGGCCACGTGCTGCTGGTTCAAGAAATCCGAGTCGACTGCGATCAGGATGCGCTGGTCCTGCTGGTTTCGCCGCAGGGCCCGGCCTGCCACACCGGCGCGGTCAGCTGTTTTTACCGCAAGCTCGATGGAGCCGGGCTGACCCGCTTGACTGATTGACGCTTACGTAAAGGTAAGCTAAATTCAGTGCCATGGAACAGCTTGGCGAGCGCCCCGCGGCGCATGATGGTGCCCACATCGAAACTCCCGACGCGCTTGAGCGGGATCACTATTCGATTTCGGATCTGACCGGCGAATTTGCGGTGACTGCGCGGGCCTTGCGGTTTTACGAAGACGAAGGTTTGATCGAACCGGCCCGGATCGGGTTGACCCGGGTCTATTCGCAGCGCGATCGGGCGCGGCTGGCGTGGATCCTGCGGGCCAAAAACGTCGGGTTCAGCCTGACCGAGATCAAGGAAATGATCGACCTTTACGATCTGGGCGATGGCCGGGTCGAACAGCGCCGGGTCACCGTTCAGCGCTGCAAGGAAAAGGTCGAACGGCTGGCCCAGCAGCGCGCCGATCTGGATGCGGCAATTGCCGAACTGACCAGCTTTATCAACGTGGTCGAGACGATCGATCCGTCCGCCCGCAAGGGCTGAAATCAAATATTCCCAAAGGACTGACAATGCCGATTTATCAGGCGCCAACGCGCGACACTCGCTTTCTGATCAACGAAGTGATCAAGCTCGAAAGCTATGCCAATCTCCCCGGCTTTGAAGATGCCACTGCCGATATGATCGATGCGGTGATCGAGGAGTGCGGGCGGTTCAATGCCGAAGTCCTGGCGCCGCTCAACCAGCCAGGCGATCAGCAGGGCTGCACCCGCAACGCCGATGGATCGGTGACCACGCCCGATGGGTTCAAGGCTGCCTACACGATGTTCCGCAAAGCGGGCTGGGGAACGCTGGCTGGACCGAAGGAGTGGGGCGGGCAGGGCCTACCGCACGTGCTGGGGTTCATGGCCGAGGAATATCTCGCCTCAGCCAATATGTCGTTCATGATGTATCCGGGGCTGACGGCGGGGGCGATCAATGCGTTGCTGGCCAAGGGCAGCCCGGAGCAGCAGGCGCTGTATCTGCCCAAGATGATCGCCGGCGAATGGCTCGGCACGATGAACCTTACCGAGCCGCATTGCGGCACCGATCTGGGCCTGATCCGGACCCGCGCGGTTCCCAATGCTGATGGTTCTTACAGCATCACCGGGACCAAGATCTTCATCTCGGCGGGCGAGCACGACCTGACCGACAACATTATCCACCTGGTGCTGGCCAAGACGCCGGACGCGCCGGAGAGCTCAAAGGGCATTTCGCTGTTCATCGTGCCAAAAGTGCTGGTGAACGCTGATGGCTCGCTTAGCGCGCGCAATGCGGTGTCGTGCGGCAGTCTGGAACATAAGATGGGGATCAAGGCCAACGCCACCTGCGTGATGAACTATGACGGCGCGACCGGCTGGATGGTCGGCGAGGAAAACAAGGGCCTCGCCGCGATGTTCATCATGATGAACGCGGCCCGGCTTGGCGTGGGTGTTCAGGGCCTGGGGCAGGCCGAAGCGGCCTATCAAAACGCGGTCAAATACGCCGCAGAACGCCGCCAGGGCCGTGCGCTGACCGGGGCAGCTGAACCCACTGAGAAGGCCGACACGCTGTTCGTTCACGCCGATGTGCGGCGGATGCTGATGGACGCCAAAGCCTTTACCGAAGGGATGCGCGCGCTTTGCACCTGGGGTGCCTTGCAAGTCGACTTGAGCCACAAGGCTGCGACCGACGAAGAACGCCAATTGGCCGATGATATGATCAGCCTGCTGACCCCGGTGATCAAGGGCTATGGCACCGACCTCGGCTTTCAGACCTGCGTCGAGATGCAGCAGGTGTTCGGAGGGCACGGCTATATCGAGGAATGGGGCATGAGCCAGTTTGTCCGCGATGCCCGGATTGCCCAGATTTACGAAGGCACCAATGGCATTCAAGCGATGGATTTGGTTGGGCGCAAGCTCGCCCAGAACGGCGGCCGCGCAGTGCAGGCGTTCTTTGCGCTGGTCGATACCGAATGCGCTGCGGCCAAGGCCAAGCCGGAACTGGCGGCGCTGGCAGGGCAAGTCGAAGGCGCCAATGCCGAACTGAAAGCCGCGACGATGTGGCTGATGCAGAACGGCATGATGAACCCCAACAACGCCGGAGCCGGGGCGCATCCCTATATGCATATCATGGGGATCGTCAGCCTGGGCCTGATGTGGCTGAAGATGGCGGAAGCGGCGCTGGAGAACCTGGCTGAGGGTGCGGCGGACAAGGCGTTTTACGAAGCCAAGCTGGTCACAGCGCGCTATTTTGGTGAGCGCTTTACCCCCGATGCGGCATCGCTGCGGGTCAAACTGTCAGCAGGGTGTGAGGCAATGATGGCACTGCCGGCCGAGGCATTTGCGCGGGGGTAGCTACCCCAGCACCTCATCCAGCATCCCCAGCAGCGCCGCCCAGCTGTGCCGGTTGGCGCTGGCGTTGTAGGCGATCGCGCCGGTCATCGGCGATGGGTTGGGATTGGTGAAGCCGTGCGGCACCCCAGCATAGCTGTGGAAATGCCAGTCGGCTTTCACCGTGTCCATTTCCTCCCAAAAGGCCAGCACTTGGCTGCGCGGGACCAGCGTGTCGGCGTCGCCGTGGCAGACCAGAATGCGGGGGCGGATCGTTATGGCGGCGGGCTGGGTGGTTTCGAGAATACCGTGGAAGCTTGCCACCATCGCCAGATCGGCATCGGCACGGGCCAGTTCGAGCACGGCTTGGCCACCCATGCAGAACCCAATCGCGGCTTGGCGCAGGCCGGGTGCCAGTTCCGTCATTGCGCTGAGGGCCGCAAACAAACGGGGCCGGTAAACCGGATCGGCGCGGGTTTGCTCTGCTGCGGCGCTGGCCTCCTTGAAGTCCTGCGGCAGGTGGCCATAGAAATCAGCGACGAAGGCCAGATAGCCTGCATTGGCCAAGGCCAAGGCCTTGGCTTCCACAAACGGCGTGATGTTCATGATCGTCGGGAACACCGCAATTGCCGCGCGCGGCGTGCCTGCGGGGCGGACGAGCCAACCGGTCAGCGCAGTGCCGCCGTCGGTGTAGGCAACGGGTTCGAGTGCGCTCACTCCGGCAGGAAGTCCGGCACCGACAGATAGCGTTCGCCGGTATCATAGTTGAAGCCCAGCACCCGCGAACCGGCGGGCAATTCCTTCAGCTTTTGCGCGATCGCCGCCAGAGTTGCGCCGGAACTGATCCCGACCAGCATCCCTTCTTTGGTCGCCGATAGCCGCGCCATTTCCTTGGCATCGGCAGGGTCGACCTGGATCGCGCCGTCAATTGACTGGGTGTGCAAGTTGGTCGGAATGAACCCGGCACCAATCCCCTGAATTGGGTGCGGGGCAGGCTGGCCGCCGGAGATGACCGGGGAAAGCGTTGGTTCGACCGCATAGGCTTTCATCGCGGGCCATTTGACCTTCAGAAACTCAGCGCAGCCGGTCAGGTGACCGCCGGTGCCGACTCCAGTGATCAAGGCGTCGATTGGGCTGTCCTTGAAGTCTTCGTAGATTTCAACCGCCGTCGTGCGGACATGAACCGCGATGTTGGCAGGGTTTTCAAACTGCTGCGGCATCCATGCGCCGGGGGTGGCGGCAACCAGTTCGTGGGCGCGTTCGATTGCGCCCTTCATGCCCTTTTCACGCGGGGTCAGATCGAAGGTCGCGCCATAGGCCAGCATCAGGCGGCGGCGCTCAATCGACATCGATTCGGGCATCACCAGCACCAGCGGGTAGCCTTTGACCGCCGCCGCCATCGCAAGGCCGATCCCGGTGTTGCCGCTGGTCGGTTCAACAATCGTGCCGCCCGGCTTCAGGCTGCCGTCCGCCTCAGCGGCTTCGATCATGGCGAGGCCGATCCGGTCCTTGATCGAACCGCCGGGGTTGGCGCGTTCGGCCTTGATCCAGACCTCATGGTCCGGGAACAGCCGGGCCATGCGGATGTGCGGGGTGCCGCCGATGGTGGCGAGGATGCTGTCAGCCTTCATAGGTTTGGCTCCTTCTGTCGATATTGCGGGGCAAAAGTCTTGGCCCGTTTGAGTTCCGGAAAGATCACCGCCCAGATTCCGGTGATCAGAATAGCCCCCACGCCGCCCAGCACAACCGCCCAGACCGGACCAAGCAAAGCGGCGGCCAGGCCGGACTGCATTTCGCCCAGTTCGTTCGAAGCAGAGATAGCAAGGCCTGAGATCGAGGATACCCGCCCGCGCATTTCATCGGGCGTGTTGAGTTGGACCAGTGTGTTGCGGATGAACACCGAGACGGAATCGGATGCCCCCAGCAAGGTCAGCATCGCCATCGACAGCATGAAATTCTTGGAAAGGCCGAAGACCATCGTCGCAAGGCCAAACACCGCCACGGCCCAAAGCATCTTAACCCCGACGTTGTTGGCAATCGGGCGAAACCCTAGATAAATCGCGACGACCATTGCCCCCGCGGCGGGTGCAGCGCGGAGCAGGCCAAGCCCTTCGGACCCCACTTTCAGCACATCATAGGCGAATACGGGCAGCATCGCGGTCGCGCCGCCCAGCAGCACGGCGAACAGATCAAGCGTGACGCAGCCAAGCAGGAATCGTTCGTGCCAGACAAATTTGGCGCCGTCCTTCATCAGCTTTAGCGGCGGTTCCTTGGCCGCTGCAGGCGGGGCGCGGTGGCGGATCGCCAGCAAGCACAGTGCGCCGAGCAATAGCATCGCCGAGGCATACCAATAGGGCAGCGACGGGTGGCTGGCGAGCAGGAAACCCCCGGCCGCCGGGCCGATTACCGCAGCCGATTGCCAAGCGATCGAACTGGTCGCGATGGCTTTGGGCAGCAGCTCTGGGGGAACCACATTGGGCGTGATCGCGCTGATCGCTGGGCCGATAAACACCCGCGCCGCGCCGTAACAAGCAGCGAGCGAGAACAGCAGCGGCAGTGAAACGAAGTCCCAAGTATTGGCCGCGGCCAGCACCAGCCCGATCAGCAAGTCGATCATGGTCGCAATCGCACCGAGGTAGCGGCGGTCCATCCGGTCGGCCAGCACCCCGGCAATCGGGGTCAGCAGCATGAACGGAATGAATTGCGCGAGGCCAAGCAGGCCGAGCAGAAAGGCCGAACGCGCTTCGTTCAAACCATGTACTTCGCGCGCGATCTGATAAACTTGCGCGCCGATGACTACGACCATCGCCGATGTCGCGGCGGTCGAAATGAACCGGGCCAGCCAGATCAGCCGGTAATCGCGGACTTGCAGAGGGTGGGTGGGCGCGCTCACCCTCTTGCCATGGCAGCGCCCCTGGCGCTTGCCAAGCGATCAGATGCTACGCGGTCTGAAACAGCAGCTTTAGCGGCTGCGGCGCAGGCGTGGATTGGGCTGGACCACGTCGATCATCCGCATGAAATCTTCGAGTCGGATGATCCGCTCAAACTGAAAGCCCGAACGCCCTTCGGCGGTCCAGATCAGATGCGCCTCGATCCGGCCGACTTCGGGCAGGCGGATCGTCACACGCTCTCCGCGCTGCATATCGAGATCGCCCGAAACCATGAACCCGTGGGCCGAAAGGTTGATGACGTGCATATGCACATCGCCGAGGCGGCGGTGTTCACCGATCACTTTGTGATCAACCGGATGCCGCGCCGCTCGGCGCAGATCGGTTACCGTCAATTGTGCTCCTGCGCCCATGCTTTTCGCACGCCTCCTAGATTTGATCTCAGCGTCAGCCGTTATCCGGGAGAAAGGCAAAGATTGGGTAAATTCGGCAGTTTCTTGCCGTTAACCAGACTTTCAGGCCGGGCGCAGAACCCCGTGCTTCTTCTTGCCCGATGATATCCGCACTTCGTTTTCTGCTGAAATATGAAGCGCTTCATCGCTGATGGCAACGCCGTCAAGCCGCGCGCCGCCACCGGCAATCAGGCGTTTTGCTTCGCCCTTGCTGGCGGCAAAACCAATCCCGACGAGGGCGTCGAGGATCCCGATTCCGCCTGCGGGGATGGCAAACACCGGCAATTCAGCGCCGAGTCCGCCGCCTGCAAAGGTTGCCGCTGCGGTGGATTCGGCAGCCTTGGCGGCTGCATAACCGCGGCACAGCCGGGTCACTTCGTTGGCCAGCACGACTTTGGCGGCGTTGATCTCGCTGCCCTCCAGCGCTTCCAATCGGGCGATTTCATCGAGCGGCAGGTCGGTGAACAGCCGCAGGAACTTGCCGACATCGCGGTCATCGCTGTTGCGCCAATACTGCCAGAAATCATAGGCGGGCAGCGCGTCCTCGTTCAGCCAAACCGCGCCCGCCGCAGTCTTGCCCATTTTGGCGCCATCAGCGGTGGTCAACAGCGGCGTAGTGACTCCAAACAGCTCGCGCGATTCCATCCGCCGGGTCAGTTCGATCCCGTTGATGATATTGCCCCACTGATCCGATCCGCCCATCTGCAAACGGCAGCCATGGCGCAGTGCCAGTTCGCGGAAATCATAGGCCTGCAGGATCATGTAATTGAATTCGAGGAAGGTCAGCGGCTGTTCGCGGTCGAGCCGCAGCTTGACCGAATCAAAGCTAAGCATCCGGTTGATGGTGAAATGCGGTCCTACTTCGCGCAGCAATTCAACATAGCCGAGCTCGCTCAGCCAATCGTCATTGTTGACCATGATCGCGTCGGTCGGACCGTCGCCAAAGGTCAACAGCCGCTCAAACACCGTGCGG
>JANMHL010000270.1:0-4477 GCA_031375125.1 Novosphingobium sp.
CGAGCGGGTGTTTCAGGCGGCGCGGGCAAACGGCCTGCCGGTGAAACTGCACGCCGAGCAGCTTTCCAATAGCAACGGCGCGGCGCTGGCAGCGCGTTATGGCGCTTTGTCAGCCGATCATCTTGAGCATCTCGATGATGCCGGAATTGCTGCAATGGCGGCGGCGGGGACGGTCGCGGTGCTGCTGCCGGGGGCCTATTACTTCACCCGCGAAACTCTGCCGCCACCCATCGCCAAGCTGCGCGCAGCAGGCGTTCCGATGGCGCTGGCGACTGACTGCAATCCGGGCACTTCGCCGCTGACATCGCTGTTGCTGGCGATGAACATGGGGGCGACGCTGTTCCGGCTGACCGTGGACGAATGTCTGGCCGGGGTTACGCGCACAGCGGCGCAGGCGCTGGGGCTGCAGGATCAAGTCGGCACGCTGGAGCCGGGCAAGTTCTGCGATCTGGCGATCTGGGATATCGAGCGCCCAGCTGAGCTGGTCTGCCGGATCGGCGCAAACCCGCTCCACCAACGCATCTGGAGAGGCCAATGAGCATTACCATAACCGCAGGCGCAGTATCGCTGGCCGATTGGCGGCGGATTTATCGGGGCGAAACGCCGCTGCTCGATCCTGTCTGCCATGCCGGCATTACCGCCAGCGCGGCCTCGGTCGCGCGGATATTGGCGCGGCAGGAGCCGGTTTACGGGATCAACACCGGTTTCGGTAAATTGGCCAGCGTCCGGATCAGCGATGATGATCTGCTGACCCTGCAGCGCAATATCGTGCTGAGCCATGCGGCCGGTGTGGGCGATCCGATGCCGGTTCCGATTGCGCGGCTGATGATGGCGCTAAAGCTGGCCAGTCTGGCGCAAGGCGCATCGGGCGTGCAACTGGCGACGGTTGCACTGCTGGGTAGTCTGCTGGAAACGGGGCTGACCCCGGTTATCCCAGCGCAGGGTTCAGTCGGCGCATCGGGCGATTTGGCCCCGCTTGCGCATATGGCAGCGGCGATGATCGGCACGGGTGAAGTGTGGGTTGGTGATGTCCGCACGCCTGCGCTTCAGGCGCTGACAGAGGCTGGACTGTCTCCGCTGACCCTCGGCCCAAAGGAAGGGCTGGCGCTGCTTAACGGGACGCAGTTTTCGTGCGCCTATGCACTCGCGGGGCTGTTTGAGGCAGAGCGGCTGTTCGGTTCGGCCTTGCTGACCGGCGCGCTTTCAACCGAGGCCGCCAAGGGTTCCGACGCGCCGTTCGATCCCCGCATTCACGCTTTACGCGGCCACCAGGGCCAGATTGAAACCGCCGCGGCGTTGCGGGAACTGATGGATGGATCGGCGATCCGCGCGTCGCACCTGACCGGCGATACTCGGGTGCAGGATCCGTACTGCCTGCGCTGTCAGCCGCAAGTAATGGGGGCGGTGCTCGATCTGCTGCGGCAGGCGGCGACCACTTTGCTGACCGAAGCCAATGGCGTATCGGACAATCCGCTGATCTTCGCCGATACCGACGAAGCCTTATCCGGCGGTAATTTCCATGCTGAGCCGGTCGCGTTCGCCGCCGATATGATCGCGCTGGCACTGTGCGAAATCGGCTCCATCGCCGAACGCCGGATTGCGATGCTGGTCGATCCGGCGCTGTCCGGTTTACCTGCGTTCCTGACCCCGCGTCCGGGGCTCAATTCGGGCTTCATGATCCCGCAAGTGACGGCGGCGGCGCTGGTTTCGGAAAACAAACAGCGGGCCTATCCGGCGAGTGTCGATTCGATCCCGACTTCGGCCAATCAGGAAGATCACGTCTCAATGGCCGCACACGGTGCGCGGCGGCTGCTGGGCATGGCCGATAATGTCGCAGGCGTGCTGGGGGTCGAATATCTGGCGGCGGCGCAAGGCTGTGATTTCCACACCGGTCTGGCTTCGAGCACTATGCTGGAAACCGCACGGGCGTTGCTGCGTAGCGAAGTGCCGAGGCTTGATGAGGACCGCTATTTCCATCCCGACATGGCCGTCGCGCAGGGCCTGATTGCATCCGGGCGGCTGGCTGCGCTGGCAGATTTGCCGAGCGTGGCGTGACCGACTGGCTGGCCGTCTCTGTTGGTAATGCGCCACTGATCGTCAGCGTGCCGCACGCCGGGACGGTCATCCCGGCCGATATCACCGGATTGCGCTCGGAGGGTCTGGCGCGGCGTGATGCCGATCATCATGTTGATCGGCTCTATGCTTTTGCCGCCGATCTTGGCGCGACGATTGTGCATAGCGCCGTGTCGCGCACAGTGATCGATCTCAACCGTGATCCATCGGGCCAGTCGCTTTATCCGGGGCAGGCGACGACTGGGCTGTGCCCCGTCACGACGTTTGAAGGCGAGCCGCTTTATACGGCTGGGGCTGAGCCTGACGTCGCAGAAATTGCGCGGCGGCGCGCGGTCTATTTCGATCCCTATCACGCGGCACTGGCCGCACAAATCGCCCGCCTGCGTGCGCTGCATCCGGCGGTCGTGGTCTATGACGCGCATTCCATCCGCAGCCACGTCCCGCGCCTGTTCGACGGCGAATTGCCGCAGTTCAACATCGGCAGTTACGATGGAGCGAGTTGCGACAGAGCGCTCACCAACGCCATCGCGGTGGACTGTGCCGGGGGCAGCCACGTGGTCAACGGACGCTTCAAGGGCGGCTGGATCACGCGCCATTATGGCAATCCGGCGCGCGGCATCTACGCCGTGCAGATGGAGCTGGCGATCCGGGGCTATGCCGATGAAGCAGGGCCGTGGCCGCCGCCATGGGACGCGGACTATGCCGCGCCGCTGCAAGCCAAACTCCGCGCCATCCTCACCACCTGTCTAGCCTTTGCGAAGGATCAGCAATGAACCGCTTCGATAATTCCCGCGTCATCCGCGCCGCCCACGGCACAACGCTCAGCGCCAAGTCATGGCTCACCGAAGCCCCGCTGCGGATGCTGATGAACAACCTCGATCCCGATGTGGCTGAAGACCCGGCATCACTGGTGGTCTATGGCGGGATTGGCCGGGCCGCGCGGAATTGGGAATGCTACGACAAGATCGTCGAGACGTTGCAGCGGCTGGAAGGTGACCAGACCCTGCTGATCCAGTCGGGCAAACCGGTTGGTGTATTCCAGACCCACAAGGATGCGCCGCGCGTCCTGCTGGCCAATTCCAACCTCGTCCCCGAATGGGCAACGTGGGAGCATTTTCACGAACTCGATCGCGCCGGGCTGATGATGTACGGCCAGATGACGGCGGGTTCATGGATCTACATCGGCAGCCAGGGCATCGTGCAGGGGACGTATGAGACGTTCGTCGAGATGGGCCGCCAGCACTATGGCGGTGACTTGGCGGGCAAGTGGATCCTGACCGGCGGGCTGGGCGGCATGGGCGGCGCGCAGCCGCTGGCCGCGACGATGGCGGGGGCGAGCTGCCTCGCGGTTGAATGCCAACCGTCGCGGATCGAAATGCGGTTGCGGACCGGCTATATCGACCGCCAGACCGACAGTCTGGACGAGGCGCTGGAGATCATGGCGACTTCCAACGCGCCGGTTTCGGTCGGATTGCTGGGCAATGCGGCGGATGTTTTTCCCGAGATTTACCGGCGCGGGGTGCGCCCGCACGGGGTGACCGATCAGACTTCGGCGCATGATCCGATCAACGGCTATCTGCCGCAGGGCTGGACGCTGGATCAATGGCTGACCGCGCGTGAGCAAGACCCTGCCAGCGTCGAGAAAGCCGCCCGCGCCTCGATGGCTGTTCATGTACGGGCGATGCTCGATTTCGCCGCGGCGGGCGTGCCGACATTCGATTATGGCAACAATATCCGCCAGGTCGCCAAGGACGAAGGCATTGCCAATGCGTTTGATTTCCCCGGCTTCGTCCCGGCCTATATCCGCCCGCTGTTTTGCCGCGGGATCGGCCCGTTCCGCTGGGTCGCGCTGTCTGGCGATCCCGAGGATATTTACAAAACCGATGCCAAAGTGAAGGAATTGATCCCCGACGATCCGCACCTCCACAACTGGCTCGATATGGCGCGCGAGCGGATCCATTTTCAGGGCTTGCCGGCGCGGATCTGCTGGGTTGGCCTCGGCCAGCGCCACCGGCTCGGCCTAGCCTTCAACGAAATGGTCAAGAACGGCGAACTGAAAGCCCCGGTCGTGATTGGCCGCGATCACCTCGATTCCGGCTCAGTCGCCAGCCCCAATCGTGAGACTGAGGCGATGAAGGATGGATCGGACGCCGTGTCTGACTGGCCGCTCCTCAACGCGCTGCTCAACACCGCTTCGGGCGCAACCTGGGTGTCGCTGCACCACGGCGGCGGGGTCGGGATGGGCTATTCGCAACATTCCGGCATGGTGATCGTCGCCGATGGCAGCGACGACGCAGCGCGGCGACTGGAGCGGGTGCTATGGAACGATCCCGGCACCGGCGTGATGCGCCATGCCGATGCGGGCTATGACATTGCTCGCGATTGCGCACGCGAACAGGGGCTC
>JANMHL010000282.1:0-4445 GCA_031375125.1 Novosphingobium sp.
CAGGTGATGATCGAAGGGCCCGGCCACGTGCCGATGCACAAGATCAAAGAGAACATGGACAAGCAGCTGGAGGTATGCGGCGAAGCCCCGTTCTACACCCTCGGCCCGCTCGTTACCGATATCGCGCCGGGTTACGATCACATCACCAGCGGGATCGGCGCTGCGATGATCGGCTGGTTTGGCACCGCGATGCTCTGCTACGTCACCCCCAAGGAACACCTTGGCCTGCCCGACCGGGACGACGTAAAAGTCGGCGTGGTAACTTACAAGCTCGCCGCCCACGCCGCCGATCTGGCCAAGGGGCATCCGGCAGCGAAAGTCCGCGATGATGCGCTCAGCAAAGCCCGCTTTGAATTCCGCTGGCGCGACCAGTTCAACCTCGGCCTCGATCCCGACACGGCAGAACAATACCACGACCAGACCCTGCCAGCAGAAGGCGCCAAAACCGCCCACTTCTGCTCAATGTGCGGACCTAAATTCTGCTCGATGAAAATCAGCCAGGAAGTGCGCGAATTCGCCCGGTTGCAAAACCAGAACGCCGATACCTTCGTGGCCGCCGAAGAGGCCGAAGCCGGCATGGCGGCGATGAGCAAGGTCTATGACGAGACCGGGCGCGAGCTTTACATGGGGGCGGGTGACCGCGAGCACGATTGATCCTGTCGGCCTGTCTGCGATCTCCGGCATGACCTTCATTCCCAGCCGCGCCGCCGGTCTGGACCGGCTGGCGGCGTTCGTTCCGCACGCCGGGCGGGCCTATGCCGACGGGCGCAACAGCGATCCCGGGCCAGATCAGCAGCAAGCCGTCTCGCTGCTCTCGCCCTATCTGCGGACCCGGCTGCTGAGCGAACGCGAAGTGGTGCAAGCGGTGACGGCGCAGCATTGCTCCGGGTCTTGCGAAAAGTTCGTTCAGGAAGTGCTGTGGCGGACTTATTGGAAGGGCTGGCTGGAACTGCGTCCGGAGGTCTGGTCGCGGTTCACGGCGGAGCGGGACGCGCTGGCGATCCGGGGCGGGATGGGTGGCGGAATGCAAAAGGCGATCGCGGCGGCGGAAAATGGCACCACCGGGATCGATGGGTTTGATGATTGGGCTCGCGAGCTGGCCGGGCGCGGATATTTGCACAACCACGCGCGGATGTGGTTCGCTTCGATCTGGATTTTCACATTGCGGCTGCCATGGGCAGCGGGGGCGGATTTCTTTTTGCGGCACCTGATCGATGCCGATCCCGCATCGAACACGCTGTCATGGCGCTGGGTTGCGGGTTTGCAGACTGCCGGGAAAACCTATCTCGCCACCGCCGATAATATCGCCCGCTTTACCGGTGGCCGGTTCGCCCCAAAGGGGCTGGCAACAACTGCCCAGCCGCTGAGCGAAGACCCGCTGCCCCGGCCCGCTCCGCTCGCACCGCTGCCCGGTTTTGATCCAGCCGCGCCGGCGCTGCTGCTGATCACCCCCGAAGATCTCTCACCCGAAATCCTGTTTGCGGACCACGGCACCATTCGCGCCGTTCATGCCGCCGCCGCAGTTTCGGGCTCGCTATGGGGAGAACAGGCGCAAGAATTTGTAACCGCGGCAACCGCCGACGCCGCCCAGCGCGCCAGCGCCGCCTTTGGCTGCCCCGCTGCGGTAGCGGCCGCGCTCGATGGCCCCGCGCTGATCGCCGCTGCCCGGGCTGCACAGGTCAGCACTATCGTCACCGCCTATGCCCCGGTCGGTCCCGTCGCCGACGCGCTGGCCGCGCTGGCGCCGCAGCTGGCGGCGGAGGGCATTGCGCTGCACCAGCGCCGCCGGGCTTGGGACGAAGCGTTCTGGCCGCACGCCACCAAGGGCTTCTTCCCGTTTCGCGAGCGGATTCCCGCGCTACTGGCCGAACAGAATATCGTTCTGCGCTGACCGCCGCCCATAAAGTCAGGTGGGCGCAAGCACTGCCAAAGCGGTAGGGATCGGGGATGAGAACAGCGAACGGCGGGATGAATGGCGCGATGACACTGGCTGATAATCTTGACGATATCACTGCCGATCTGTGGGTGCGGCTGGCGGACGCGGCGGCTAGTGGCAAGTCGGCTTGGCATACCCCGGCGGTCGGCACGGCGGACGGCGATTTGCGGGTTATGGTCCTGCGCCAGACCGACCCGGCGGCGGCCAGCCTGCGCTTTCACACCGATGCCCGCAGCCCCAAAGCGGCACTGATTGGCGGCGGCGCCCCGGTGTCGCTGTTGTTCTATGATGCGGCGGCCAAGCTGCAATTGCGCTGCACCGGGATCGGCCAAGTCAGCAGCACAGGCGCCGCAGCAGACGCCGCCTGGGCCGCCAGCGCGCCATCCAGCCGCCGCGGCTATCTGGCGACGCTTGCGCCGGGAACGACGAGCAAAACCCCCACCAGCGGCTTGCCTGCTGCCGTCGAAGGGCGCGTCCCGACGCTGGCGGAAAGCGAAGCCGGGCGGGCCAATTTTGCCGTGCTGACAGTCACGCTGAGCCGGATCGATTGGCTCCACCTCGCCCACGACGGCCACCGCCGCGCCCTGTTTGAGCGAGACGGGGATGGCTGGGCAGGGCGGTGGTTGGTGCCCTGAGCGCTCCGCGTAATAGTGCAATGCGGAGTTGTCAGTCGAACCCGGACAAGAACGAAGCAACGTTGTGGCCAAGATCGTCGGTTGCGTAGCCGCCTTCCATGACGATCAGTGTAGGCAAGTCCATTTGCGCAATCCTCCGACCGATAAGCCGGAAATCGCCGCGTTCGAGCGCGAAATACGAGATCGGATCCCCAGCATAAGTGTCTGCACCGAACGACAGTATGATGGTGAGCGCGCCCCAGTTAGAAATCGCCGTCAGCGCGGCTTCGAGGGCGGGCTCGTACGCGGCCATCGCGGTGCCGCGCGGGAGCGGGAGGTTGAGCGTCGCGCCACTCCCAGCACCCGCGCCGCGTTCGTCGGAATGCCCCCAGTAGAACGGATAATCGGTCGCTGGATCGGCGTGGATTGATGCGAAGAACACCTCCGGATCGTCGTAGAAAATGTCCTGCGTGCCATTGCCGTGGTGATAATCGATATCCAGAATAGCGACCGGCCCGGCTCCGCGGCGCTGGGCTTCGCGAGCGGCAATTGCGGCGTTGTTGAGATAGCAATAACCGCCCAGATAGTCGCGCCCGGCATGATGTCCGGGCGGGCGGCAGAGCGCAAAAGCGGACTTCCGGCCTTCCGCCAACAGCCCGTTGAGCGCGGTCAGCGCGGTCTGCGCCGACCAATAGGCCGCATCCCAGCTGTGCGCCGCGATCGGCGTGCCCGCATCGTAGCTGTATTGTCCGAGCCGCGCATCGATCCGCGCTAGGTTAAGCGGCCGCCGCCCGATGATCGGCCAAACATAGGGGATTGCATCACCCTCGCGCCCGGCGCTCTGCCAATCGGCATAAGCGGCGCCCAGGAATCGCAGATAGTCAGGATCGTGCACGGCCTCGATTGGCTCGATCCCCCAATCGCTCGCCGTGATGCCTGGCTGGACGGCCTTGGCTATATTCTCTGCGCGCGTCGGGGTTTCCTGATAATCCGTCCACCCGCCATTGTGCAACTCGCGCGTTGGCGCGTGGGAAAGCTGACGGTGATCAAAAACGGTAAACATTGCCTCACCCTATGCGGTCGCACCGGATTATCAAGGCTACCGCTGCGTGCCCCCACCCGGCACCAACTTCTCCACCAAACGCCGCAATTCACTCGGCGTTGTGTGTCCGGCGACCACTTCATGGTAGCCGATCCCAGCCTTTCGCAGGGCTTCCTTCTTCACCGCATCGCGCGCTGCAGCCGTACCTTGGTGATGCCCGGTGCCTTGGTATTCGATCGCGTGGCGGGCTTGGCATTGGGCGTCGACCAGCAGCAGATCGACGCGTTTGGAATTGATACAGGCATAGGCGGCGGGATCGTTTGACCCGACGAATTCGCCGACCGAGACTTGCGCCATCACTTGCCAGCCGGGGTTGCGGGCGATCACCAGTTTGTCGAGCTCGGCAAAAACGCGGGCCTCGCCCTTGTTGAGCAGCGCGCGTGGTTTGAAATCGGAGGCCATGACCAGCCGCAGCTGTTCAGCCGCATCGCTGAGCGCGGGCGTTTCCTTGCGCAGCGGCACCAGCTTTGGCCCACCGCTTTGCCAGCGGCTCTTTCCGCCGTTCTGGTTGCGCCCGCGCCAGTAGGCCCGGCGCTGTTCGCGGTCGATACCTGCGACAAAGCGTTCGACCACTATCCCGCAGACCGCGCCCACTGCCAGTACCGCCGCCAGCAACAGCGGCTTGTCAATCAGCGCTATGATTTCTGGAGGCATCGGATCTTTCCCTGCTGCACCTGTTGGCCTGACGATAATCCAGCCGAGGCCGTTTGAGAATAGCCCCCCTGCCACCGCACCCCCGGCACAGCCCGACGCTTCGCCCGCGCATTTGGACTGCGTCGGACGCACACCGCCT
>JANMHL010000070.1:0-7967 GCA_031375125.1 Novosphingobium sp.
TGCCTGATGGAGGGGATCAACCACGAAGCAATTGGCCTGGCCGGGCATCTCAAACTCGGCCGGATGAACGTGTTGTGGGACGACAACCGGATTACCATCGATGGGGCAACATCGCTTTCGACCAGTGAGGATATTCCGGCCCGCTACCGCGCCACGGGTTGGCACGTCACCAGCTGCGACGGCCACGATCACGCCGATATCGCCCGCGCGCTGGCCGAAGCTGCCGCCGATCCGCGCCCTTCGCTGGTCGCCTGCAAAACCGTGATCGGTAAAGGCGCGCCGAACAAGCAGGGCACTCACAGCGTCCATGGCGCGGCGCTTGGCCCAGACGAAGTGGCGGCAACCCGCGCGGCGCTGGGTTGGAGCGCGCCTGCCTTTGAAATCCCCGCCGACATTCTGGCCGATTGGCGTTCGCTAGGTGCCAAAGGCGCGGCGGCGCGGGCTGAATGGGAAGCGCGCGCTGCAACAGACCCGCAGGGCGCGGAATTTGCGCGGCGGATGGCGGGCGAACTGCCTGCTGACACCGCCCCGGCGCGCGATTACCTCGCCAGCCTGCTGGCCAATCCGCCCAAAGTCGCGACCCGCAAGTCGAGCGAAATGGCGCTGGACGTGCTGACCGCGGCGATCCCCGAAATGGTCGGTGGTTCGGCTGACTTGACCGGATCGAACCTGACCAAGACCGCTTCGACCGTAACGCTGAGTTCGGACAATTATGGCGGCCGGTATGTCAATTACGGCATTCGCGAATTCGGCATGGCAGCGGCCATGAACGGGATGGCGCTGCACGGCGGGATCATTCCCTATGGCGGCACCTTTCTGGTCTTTGCCGACTATTGCCGCAACGCGATCCGGCTGTCAGCAATCCAGCATGCCCGGGTGGTCTATGTAATGACTCACGACAGTCTAGGCGTGGGCGAAGATGGCCCGACCCACCAGCCGATCGAACACGTGATGAGCCTGCGGGCAATCCCGAACCTGTTGGTGTTCCGCCCGGCCGATGCGATTGAAACCGCGGAAAGCTGGACCTTGGCGCTGAACGAGGCAAACCGCCCGTCGGTGCTGGCACTGACCCGGCAAAACCTGCCCGCGCTGCGCGACGATGCCGATATGAAGACTGCAAAGGGCGGCTACCGGCTCAAAGCGGCACAGGCTGCCCGTCAGGTGGTGCTGGTCGCAACCGGTTCCGAAGTTACATTGGCCTGCGATGTTGCCGCCGCGCTTGAGGCCAAGGGGATCGGTGCCGATGTCGTCTCGATGCCGTGTGCCAAACTGTTCGACGAACAGGACGCCGCCTATCGCGGCGATGTGCTGCCTGCCGATGTGCTCAAGGTATCGATCGAAGCCGGGGTGACGCTGGGCTGGCAGAAGTATGTCGGCACGGGTATCACCATCGGCATCGATAGCTTTGGCGCCTCTGGTCCGGCAGACCAGTTGTTCAAGTATTTCGGCTTCTCGGTTGAAGCCATTGTTCCCAAAATCGAAGCCCGTCTAACGGCTTAGCAGGAGTTTTTCACATGGCGATCAAAGTTGCGATCAACGGTTTCGGGCGCATTGGGCGAAATGTGGCGCGGGCAATCCTGTCGCGCACCGACCATGACCTCGAACTGGTGTCGATCAATGATCTGGCCTCGGCCAAGGCCAATGCGATGCTGTTTCAGCGCGATAGCGTTCACGGCGCTTTCGCGGGAACGGTCGAAGTCGATGGCAACGATTTGATCATCAACGGAAAACGCATTCAGGTAACGGCCGAGCGTGATCCGGCGAACCTGCCGCATGGGGCCAATGGCGTAGACATTGCGCTAGAATGCACCGGCTTTTTCACCGACCGCGTATCTTGCGAAAAGCACATCGCCGCTGGTGCCAAAAAGGTCCTGATTTCGGCGCCCGGCAAGGGCGTTGACCTGACCGTGGTGTTCGGGGTCAACCATGACAAGCTGGAGGCGGGCCACACCATCGTTTCCAACGCCAGCTGCACTACCAACTGCCTTGCGCCGTTTGCCAAGGTGTTGAACGATGCGATCGGGATCGAACGCGGGCTGATGACCACGGTTCACGCCTATACCAACGACCAGAAGATCCTCGACCAGATCCACGAAGATCCCCGCCGCGCCCGCGCTGCTGGGATGAGCATGATCCCGACTACCACCGGCGCGGCCCGCGCAGTCGGCGAAGTTCTGCCCGAACTGAAGGGCAAGCTTGACGGTAGCGCGATCCGCGTGCCGACCCCGAACGTGTCGGTGGTCGATCTGACTTTCCAGCCAAGCCGCGATACGACCAAGGAAGAAGTCAACGCGCTGCTCAAGGCCGCATCGGAAGGCGCGCTGAAGGGTGTGCTGGGCTATTCGGACGAACCGCTGGTTTCAATCGACTACAACGGCTGCGCCAACAGCTCGACCATCGACAGCCTCGAAACTTCGGTAATCGACGGCAAGCTGGTCCGCGTGCTGAGCTGGTACGACAACGAATGGGGCTTCTCCAACCGGATGGTCGATACCGCCGGGGCAATGGGTAAGCTGGGTTAGCACCAGCCTCCGAAATCCGTTCGTGTCGAGCGAAGTCGAGACACGTATCTACGGCATCTCGACTTCGCTCGATGCGAACGGAACCTGGTTTAGATGAGCAATTTCAGAACTCTCGACGATCTTGGCGACCTGACCGGGAAGGTTGTGCTGGTTCGGGTCGATTTCAACCTGCCGATGGACGGGGTGCGGGTCACTGATGACACCCGCGTCCGCGCCGCCGCGCCGACGATCCTTGAACTGGCGGACAAGGGCGCCAAAGTGCTGCTGCTGGCGCATTTCGGGCGGCCCAAGGGTGAGAAAGTCTCGACCATGTCGGTGTCGATGACGCTCGATGCGGTGCAGGCTGTGCTGGGCCGTGAAGTGATGTTTGTGCCGGAAATTGCCGGGGATGTGGTGCGGCAATCGCTCGCGATCCTCCAGCCCGGCGATATCGCGCTGCTGGAAAATACCCGGTTCTGGAAGGGCGAGGAAGCCAACGATCCCGAACTGGCCAAGGCAATCGCAGCCAACGCCGATCTCTACGTCAACGATGCTTTCTCCGCCGCGCACCGCGCGCACGTCAGCACCGAAGGGCTGGCGCACTTGCTTCCGGCCTATGCCGGGCGATCGATGGAGGCGGAACTGAAGGCGCTGGAGGCCGCGCTGGGTAATCCAGCCCGGCCAGTGGCGGCGGTGGTTGGCGGGGCCAAGGTATCGTCCAAATTGGACGTGCTGACGCACTTGGTGACCCAGGTCGATCACCTGATCATCGGCGGCGGCATGGCCAACACGTTCCTGGCGGCGCGCGGCGTGAATGTCGGCAAATCATTGTGCGAACACGAATTGTCGGCGACTTGCGAAGGCATTCTGGCGGCTGCCGAAAAGTCCGGCTGCACGGTCCATCTGCCTTATGACGTCGTGGTGTCCAAGGAATTCGCCGCCAATCCGCCCAGCCTACGGATCTGCAACGTCCACGAAGTCGCGGCGGACGAGATGATCCTCGACATTGGCCCCTTGGCGACCGAGGCGCTGGCCGATGTGCTGAAGACCTGCCGGACGCTGGTCTGGAATGGGCCGCTGGGCGCGTTTGAAACCCCTCCATTTGACGCGGCGACCGTTGCGCTGGCCAAAAGCGCAGCGGCGCTGACCCGCGAGGGCGCGCTGGTTTCGGTCGCGGGCGGGGGCGACACCGTCGCTGCGCTCAACCTCGCCGGGGTTGCGGATGATTTCACCTATATCTCAACCGCTGGAGGTGCCTTCCTCGAATGGATGGAAGGCAAAGAGCTGCCCGGCGTAGTTGCGCTGCAACAGGCCTGATATATTACGGTTAAGCAAGGTTGCCGCAGCGCAGCATCGCCGCTATGGGCGCATTCACATACGTATGTAGTGACAGGGATGCGCAGCCATGAATAATGCCGAAATGACCGCCAAGCTGGCCGCGGGTCAGGGATTCATCGCTGCGCTGGATCAGTCGGGCGGGTCCACGCCAAAGGCGCTGGCCGGTTACGGCATTGGCGATGATGCCTGGTCCAATGAGGCCGGGATGTTCGATCTGATCCACGCGATGCGCGAGCGGATCATCACTTCGCCGGTATTCCAAGGCGACAAAGTGCTCGGCGCAATCCTGTTTGAACGGACGATGGATGGCCTGGCGGGCGGCAAGCCGGTCCCCGCCGCGCTGGCCGAAAAGGGGATCATCCCGTTCATCAAGATCGACAAGGGCCTCGAGGACGAAGCCAATGGCGTGCAGCTGATGAAGCCGATGCCCGAACTTGATGCGCTGTTGCTCAAGGCCAAGGCACTGGGTGTCTATGGGACCAAGGAACGCTCGGTGATCAATTCTGCCAATGCCGCCGGAATCGCCAAAATCGTTGCGCAGCAGTTCGAAATTGGGCGGCAAGTGCTGGGCCACGGCATGATGCCGATGCTGGAACCTGAGATCAACATCAAGAGCGATACCCGTGCCGATTGCGACGCGCTGATGCTCGAAGCGATCCTGCAGAACCTTGAGGCGATGGACCAGAAAGTCATGCTCAAGCTCAGCCTGCCGGTGAAGCCGGGCACGTTTGACGCTCTGACCCGCCATCCCAAGGTGCTGCGCGTGGTGGCGCTGTCAGGCGGCTACAAGCGGCCAGAGGCTTGCGCCGAATTGGCCAAAAACAGCGGGATCATCGCCAGCTTTAGCCGCGCTTTGCTCGAAGACTTGCGCCATCAGATGAGCGACGCCGAATTCGACGCGTCGCTGGCTGAGGCGATCGACGCAATTCACGCCGGTTCGATTGCCTAAAGCCCGCCGCTGAATTTCAGCGCAAAGCGGTAGTCGCCCGGGGCAATAGTGCGCTGGGTGCTGGTTGGCGGCATCGTGCCGAGCAACTCAAGCTGGCCATCGGCGATCTGCAACGGCCGATCGCTGGCCAATTCGCGCACGGTCGTGCCTGACCCCAGCTCGATCCGTACCTCCAGCCGGACCCGTCCGGCCCAAATGCAACGCGCCTCCATCGGGCAACGGCTGTCCTCCAGCACCCGCAGCGGCGTAACCCGCGGCCCGCCGAGGTTGACGCGCTGACCCAGCCGGACTTCGCTCGAACCGTCCTCGGCAATGGGCGGCACAGTGACGCAGCTCGACAAGAGCGCGGCGGTGAGGGCGAGGGGGGCGAAACGATTGTTCATAGTTTGCAATAACACCGCCTGGCCTGAATGGTTCCGGAACACTTGGCCTTGGCCGCGCTCCGGGCTAGAGCGCGCTTCATGACCGATTGCCAACTCTACCTCATTTCACCGCTTGATGTTTCAGGCACCTTTCCGCTGCGGCTTGAACGGGCGCTTGATGCCGGACCGGTCGCGGCGTTTCAGTTTCGGGTCAAGGGCCTTGGCGAACACGATGCGGCGCGGCTGGCAGAGCCATTGCAGGCGATCTGTGCGGCGCGCGAGGTGGCGTTTATCGTCAACGATGAGATCGGTCTGGCCAAGCGACTGGGTGCCGATGGGGTCCATCTGGGCCAGTCTGACGGGACAGTAGCAGAAGCGCGCGAACGGCTAGGCAAGGATGCGCAGATCGGGGTGACCTGCCACGATAGCCGCCATCTGGCGATGGAAGCGGGCGACGCTGGCGCTGACTATGTCGCATTCGGCGCGTTCTTTCCAACTCAGACCAAGCAAACCGAACATCAGGCCGGAACCGATCTGCTCGAATGGTGGCAGGCAATTTTTGAAATGCCGTGTGTCGCAATCGGCGGAATTACGCCGGAAAACTGCGCGCCATTGATCAGCGCCGGGGCCGATTTTCTGGCCGTTTCACACGCGGTGTGGGGCGGGGATGAAGCAGCGGCGGTTCAGGCTTTCCACAAGGTGCTCGCCGGAAACTGAGCTGCAATTTTGCCATGGGCGCGGTTTGTGCCATCACCCTGCTGACAGAAGCCTGGGGGATCTGACATGGCACCACGCGAACTCACTATCCGCTCGATTGCTCTGGGCGGGCTGCTGACTTTCCTGTTCACCGCGGCAAATGTCTATTTCGGGCTGCGGGTCGGTTTGACTTTTTCCACCGCGATCCCGGCGGCCGTCATTTCGATGGCGGTCCTGCGCGCCTTGGGCGGAGCGACGATTGTTGAAAACAACATCGTCCAGACGATTGGCAGCGCCGCAGGTGCAGTGGCGACGATGGTGTTTGTGCTGCCCGGATTCGTGATCGTCGGTTGGTGGCAAAGCATCCCCTATTGGGAAACCATGCTGGTCTGCGCGACCGGCGGAATTCTGGGCGTGATGCTGTCGGTGCCGATGCGTCGGGCCTTGGTAGTCGATAGCGATCTGCCTTACCCCGAAGGCGTCGCGGGCGCTGAAATTCTGCGGGTCGGGATGGGCGATGCCGCCGGAGCGAGTGAAAACAAGGCCGGGCTTTCGACCATCATGCTCGGCGCGATTGCCGGGGCCGGGTTTGGCGTGCTGACCATGCTGCGGTTTGCCGCCGCTGAAGTCACCAAGGTGTTCAAGTTCGGCGCAGGCTATGCCACGATGGGTTCCACCACGTCGCTCGGGCTGGTTGCGATCGGACACCTGATCGGGCTGGCGACGGGGCTGTCGATGCTGGCCGGGCTGGTGCTGGGCAAGCTAGTGCTGCTGCCGATGCTGACTGCCGGTCTGCCGGGGCCAGCCGAAGAAGTGGTCGGCGCGGTGTTCAGTCAACAGGTGCGGATCGTTGGCGCCGGGGCGATGGCGATTGCGGCGCTGTGGGCGCTGATCCGGATCACTGGATCAATCCTGCGGGGCCTCGCCGGAATTGCGGCAACATCGCGGGCGCGCAAGGCTGGGAGCGAAATCCCGCTGACCGAGCGCGATCTGCCCGGCAACTGGGTGCTGGGGGTGAGCGCGGCGATGTTCGTACCAATCCTCTATCTGGTCTGGCAGTTCGTTCAGGGCGGGCCGCTGGCCGCGTCGATCCCGGCAGTGCTAACGCTGTCGCTGGTGTTTATCACCGTGGTCGGGATCTTTACGGCGGTGGTTACCGGCTACATGGCCGGGCTGGTCGGCACCTCTAACAGCCCGGTTTCCGGGGTCGGCATCCTCTCAATCCTGATCGCATCAGTGCTGGTGAGCGCGATGTTCGGCGGCGGCGTGGGGGCAGACCTGCGCGCGCCGTTGATCGCGTTTGCCCTGTTCCTGGTCTCGTTCGTGTTCGGCATTGCGATTGTCGCAAATGACAATCTGCAGGATCTCAAGACCGGGCAATTGGTCGGCTCAACCCCGTGGAAGCAGCAGGTCGCGCTGATCATCGGGGTGATCGCCGGATCGCTGATCCTGCCGCCGGTGTTACAACTGCTTTTGACCAGCTTTGGCTTTGCCGGAGCGCCCGGGGCAGGGCCCAACGCGCTGGCCGCGCCGCAAGCCTCGCTGTTCGCCGCCATTGCCCAAGGGGTGCTGGGCGGATCCATGCGCTGGGACTTGATCTGGCTGGGCGCCGGGATCGGCGCGGCAATCATCGCGCTGGACGAAGGTCTGCGCAAAACCGGTAAGGGCAAGCTGCCACCGCTGGCCGTAGCGATGGGGATTTACCTGCCTGCCACACTGGTCCTGCCGACGGTGATCGGCGCCATCATCGGCCATTTCTGGAACCGGATGGCGGCGCAGACCGCTCGGCCGGAATTCACCGAACGGCTCGGCGTGCTGCTCGCAACCGGACTGGTGGTCGGCGATAGCCTGTTCGGCTTGGCCTTTGCCGGAGCGGTTGGCGCGGTTGGCGATCTGGCCAAGCTGGCGATTATGGGTGATGATTTTGCCGCAGCGTCCGAATGGATCGGCGTGGCGGCGATGGTCGCGCTGCTGTGGGTGACCTATGCGATTACGAAGCGGCGGGCGCTGACTGCGGCTTAATAGTTGGCGGAGCAACGCAGCGCGCCAATTGCAACCCCGTCGCAGGATCAATGCAGCCGGGGCCGCTTGAATTGTTCAACACCCGGCGGACACAGCGGA
>JANMHL010000329.1:0-3425 GCA_031375125.1 Novosphingobium sp.
CGCCGCCGCTGATGCGCGACGTCGCCGTCCAGAAGCAACTCGGGTCTAGCCAATTGCGCGACATAATCCTCCGTCATGGCAGCAATCTCCGGTGACAGCGTGCCTGGAATCGGGATTTCGCCCAGCGTGCGAAGACGGTAGCGCTGATCGGACGTGAACACGGTCGCGAACGCATTGGCGACGGGCCCATTGATGACCGCCATCAAAGCCAGCATCTGGCTGCGTGTAACGCCTTGCTTTGGCCATGCCCCGATGAACTGCTGCGAGCATACGAGTCCCTCGGCGTCGAAGCTGGCCGCGAGACGCCAGGGGTACCGGCTGAGCCGGACGCCATTGAGGATGAGCTTGTCGCAATCCCATGGCAGTTTGAGCGCGCCTCCCCGCGCTGATTCAGGCCTACAGTCGAGCCAGACCGGCGTCGGTGAACGATATTGGCAATGGCCGTTCACACTGTGGAGACCAGCCTCGAACCCAAGCTGTGGATCGCGGCTCCAGGCCCCCCCCTGCTCGGTGCACCATTCGATGCCGCGGTGCAGGTCGAGCATCTCGCCAAGCTTTGGACGCTCGGCAAGATATGCCCAAAGCTCGTGCAGCGGCGGAATCCACAGGTCGCCTGTCGGCTCGTCGGAGACCCAACGGGTTATGGAGCGGCTGCGCGTGATGACGCCGGCTTTGAGAAATGGGAGACGGTCACGCAGCGTGACCTCGCTTGAGCGAATGGTGATACGCCGCTCATCTATTTCAGTGCGCCGGTCGCGAGCGATCAGTAGCGACGCCGCCGTGCGCGACGCTGAAAATACATCGTCAGGAATCTCAACGATTTCAACCGAAGTGTAGCGTCGCTCAAGCAGTGCGCGGATCTTGCGATAGCGTTTTTCGACTATGAAACTTGACGGCAGGACGAAACCGATGCCCGCCGGACCAGCGGCAATCACTTCCTCCAGGACCGCGATAGGCTTGGAGACATCGTGCTGTGCGATGGGGCTCGTCCGGTCGTCAGCATCGAAGTCTTCGAACGGCGGATTGCAGATGACATAGGTATCGCCGTTGATCCGCGTACGCAGCCGATCGCTGGCGAACAGATCCGCTTGTTGGACGTCCCAGCCATTGTGATTGGGATAATCAGCCAGGATCAGCGAGAGCTTCGCCACTTCGCAGGCAAAGGCGTCGATCTCGTCGCCCGCGAGGCGAGCGGTCAGATATGCATGCCGCTCTGCGTCGCTCCATTCGAGTGGAAGTGCGGCACGAAGCTGGCGCAACGCAGCGACCAACAGTACGCCGGCGCCGGTGAAAGGCTCGTAGACTCGCACACGCTCCGGATCGCGCCAGAGCTCCAGCCGGCGGACGACGTGCTCCGCCATCTGGCGCGGCGTGCTGTGCGTGCCGAGCTGGGCGCGGGCCTCCGAGGTGACGAAGGTATTCTCGTAGACAAATGCGAGGTCGTCGGCCGAGATGTTGCGGAAATTGATGCCGCTGCGAATGCCGCTCCATACTCCCGCAAGCCGCGTCCGATCGCGAGAAGACAGCGTGACCGCGCCCAAGCCGTAGTAGAGGTCGATGCCGCGCAAAACGTCATCGACGCTGCCGCCGGCCCAATTGACCGCCGATTCGTGACCCCGATCGGTCAGGATCTTCGCGGCCAAAAATCGGAAGGTCGCCTGGAAAAGCAATCGTGCGTCCATTGCGGGCCGTCCGCGGACGTCAACGACACTGGCGAGCGTCTCGCGAAGCAAGGCATCGAGCTTGACGTGTACCTCGCCTTCGATCGCAATCATCAGACCCATATCGACGAAATCGAATTGACGGCCGGGCAGTGGCTCGGTGTCGATCGCTTTTGCGCGGTGAATGGCGCGCGGGTTCCAATGCTCGTTGTGGCGCGCGAACAGAGCACCGATGTCATCGGTCGTTGATGAAGCGAGCCGGGTGGGCGGCTCGGCAGCATGAACCTGCCACAGTTCGATGAAGTCTCCGGCTACAGCAAAAATCATCGGTGCGCCGAGTGCGCGCAGGCCAAAAACGCCCGAACCGTCGTTGCCTCCCTCGACGACGCCGAAGGCAGCGGTCCTGTAGGAGGGAGGAGTTTGGGTGAAAGCGGCCAGCGCCACCTGTCGAGTCTCTCCGCTAGGTGAGAGAACATCGGCAAAGCTGTAGTCAGCTAGCAACGTCTCGTCGGTGTAGCCGAGCGCAATCAGTTGGTCAGCTATTGCGGCGACGGCGGAGATCATGCCCGCCCGCCTGCGGCGCTTCGCCGCTCGCTAACGTCCAGGGGCGGGAAGACCATGCTTTGCTGCGCCTCTTCGAGCGTCACTTCGAGCAACGCTTCGCGCAACGATGCAACGACTGGCTCCAAAGGCAGAAGAATAGAAGCTCGCTCCAGATCCTTTTCCATAACTGTCTCGACGAACTGGACCCGGCCTTCAGCTGGACGTAGGAGCAGATAGCCCTGTGCAAGCCGGGCCCATTGCGGGCTGCTGCAGAGCTCGAAGATATCATGGTCGGCCGCACGTAGCGCCCCAACCGTCAGTCCCAGATCTTCCACCAGCGTGCGAATGACGGCGAGACCCAGCAGCTGCCCGGGACGGAATACCGGCGCATGACCCTTCAGCCCTGCCAGCGAGGGCAACGCACGGCGCCAGTGCCGTAGCGTTTCCTGTGTGATCCCGACGACATGCCGAACTTGGCTTGGCGTATAGCGCATTTCTTCCGCCCAATTTGTTGCTGACAACAAGATAGCTGAACGTTATCCTGCGATCTAGCCCCTAATCCAAATCGTTTGGCAGGTGCGCGGTCCCTGACGCGAATACATGAAGCGGTTGCGGACGACTTCCGAACGGCCGCTTTGATCGAAATGCCGCGGCAAGCTGGCCGTCCGCTCGCGGGCCCATCTACGCCATAACCGGTCTTTCCGCGCTAGGCCTCCCAGACATCGGCCTTGTTCTTGCCAGCCCGAATATATTGCGCCGACCTCGCTCCAAAATGCGGAGCGAACCATATGTCGGCAACCAAAATTCTGTGGGGGCAAATCCTCGTCGTCTTTCTGCTCGTGCTGGGCAGCGTCTGGGGCGCGACGCAGTGGACGGCGGCATCCCTCGGTTATCAGCCCGAGCTGGGGCCTGCGTGGTTTTTGTTGCTGGGCCATCCAATCTATCCGCCACCAGCCTTCTTCTGGTGGTGGTACAGTTTCGACGCTTATGCGCCGCACGTCTTCCAGCGTGGGAGCTACGTCGCTGTGTCCGGCGGGTTTGCTTCGATCATCGTTGCGATCGGCATGTCGGTGTGGCGGGCACGTGAGGTCAAGAATGCCGAGACCTATGGTTCGGCGCGGTGGGCGGCTCGCGCCGAAATCAAGAAGGCGGGCCTGCTGGGCGAGCATGGAGTGGTCCTCGGCAAGCTCGCCAACACCTATCTGCGCCATATATATATAT
>JANMHL010000338.1:0-5524 GCA_031375125.1 Novosphingobium sp.
GGAAATCATGCCCCCATTCGCTGACGCAATGCGCCTCGTCGATGGCGAACAGGCAAAGTGGCGATTCACGCAGCAGCCCCCGAAAACTAGCCTGCGACGCCCGTTCGGGCGCGGCATAAAGCAGATCAAGCTGTCCGGCACGAAACCGCTCCACCGTCTCGGCGCGGTTGGCCGCCGTCTGAGCGGGGGGCACCCTGACCATCGCGGCGCGGAGCCTGACCATCGCGGCGAGGGGCACCACCATCCTGACGGGGGCGATCATCGCGTCGCGGCGCGGGGCGATCACCGCGCGGTTCAGGGCGGGCTTCGCGGCTGGGCATATGGCCAAAGGCGCGGGCTTCGCGTTCTTCGGATGCCAAGGGGTTGAACACCGGGCCGCGCGCTGGGGCCGAGGCCTGGCGGCTGTCACCGATCCGTTCGTTGCGGATGTACTGATCGCGCGACTGGCCATCACGGCCTTGTCCGCCCGGTGCGCGGTTCTTGTTTGTACGCGGGCCGCCACGGCCGCCGCCGCCACTGCCGCCGCGGGCACCGCTGCGCCCGCGGGCGTCGCGTTCTTCACGGCGCGCGTCCTGTTCGGCCACAGCCGGTTTGCGGCTGGGGGCGGGCAGGCGGGCGGCTTCCTGCTGGAAGTTTTCCGGCAGCGGCAACATCGCCAGCTTCACGTCGGTCAGCCGTTCGATATCGCGGATATAAGGCTTTTCGTCGGGAGCGACAAAGCTGACGGCGACGCCATCGGCCCCGGCGCGGGCGGTGCGCCCGATCCGGTGCACATACTGTTCGGCCACGTTGGGGATTTCATAGTTGAACACATGGCTGACCCCCGAAACGTCGATCCCGCGCGCGGCAATGTCGGTCGCGACCAGCACCGGCGTGGTGCCCTTGCGGAAAGCCAGCAGCGCGGCGGTGCGCTGGGCCTGGCTCTTGTTGCCGTGGATCGCGGCGGCGTTGACGCCGGCGGTGTTGAGGTGGCGAACCACCCGGTCGGCGCCGTGCTTGGTCCGGGTGAATACCAGCGTCCGTTCGATTTCGCCCGATTCGAGGCCCTTTTTCAGGCTGATCGTCAGCAGGGCCTGCTTTTCGGCCTGGTTGATGAAGATCGCATATTGCTCAACCCGCTCAGCCGTGGTGGCTTGCGGCGACACTTCGACCCGCACCGGGTTGTTGATGAACTGCTTGCCAAGGTCAGCGATCGCCTTGGGCATGGTCGCGCTGAAGAACAGGCTTTGGCGTTCTTTCGGCAACATCGCGGAGACGCGCTTGAGCGGAACGATAAAGCCCAGATCCATCATCTGGTCGGCTTCGTCGAGCACGAAGATTTCAACATTTCGCAGCGTTAGCGCGCGCTGATCGATCAGATCGAGCAAGCGGCCCGGGGTGGCGACGAGGATATCGGTCCCGCCAACCAGCGCGCGGGCCTGCTTGCCAACTGGCAAACCGCCAAACACGCATTGCACCGTCAGGTTCAGATACTTGGCATAGCCGCGCATATTTTCGGCGATCTGGGCGGCCAGTTCGCGGGTCGGGCTCAGCACCAGCATCCGGCACGAAGCATTCATCCGCGCCTTGGGTTCGGCGGCCAGACGGTGGAGCGAGGGGAGCGAGAACGCGGCGGTTTTACCCGTGCCGGTCTGGGCAATCCCCAGCAGATCGCGGCCCGCCAGCAAGGCCGGAATGGCCTGAGTCTGGATCGGGGTAGGGTCGGTATAGCCCTTGGTTTCAAGCGCACGGAGCAAAGGCTCGGCCAGGCCAAGGTCGGAAAAATAAGACATGAAAATACTCACATATGGAAGCGGCGCGCGCACGCCAATTGGCGCGGACACGAAGCAAGGTGTCGTTCGATGCGACCCTGCGTGAAAAAGGCGGCTTCAGCGATTTCGGCGATCGCAAGTTATCGGGCTGGCCATGCGTTGAAACGCTGGCATCACGCTGCCCGAAACTGCGGCAGGACAAGGCCCGCGCGCCGATCGTGAACGGCCCCTTAAGCGAAGTTGCGGGGAAAAGCAAGGATATTGCGTGCAGGCCCGCTTGGCCCGGCTCAACTGCCCGTGATTACGCCGAACAGATCATGCTCATCCGCGTCCTCGATCACCGCTTGGACGATCTGGCCTGCTACCGTGCCTGCTGGCACATCGCGCAGGTATACCGCGCCGTCGATCTCGGGGGCGTCGGCTTGGCTGCGAGCGGTCGCGCCGACGTCGCCGTCTTCATCCGCCTCGCCCACTTCGTCGATGATTACCGGCAGAGTGCGGCCGACCTTTGCGGCGAGCTTGGCGGCGCTGATCGCGGCGGTTTTCTCCATAATTCGGGCAAAGCGCTCTTCCTTGACCGCTTCAGGCACCGGGTTCGGCAGGCCATTGGCATGGGCCCCTTCGACCGGTTCAAACCGGAATGCGCCGACCCGGTCGAGCTGCGCTTCATCGAGCCAATCGAGCAGGTACTGGAAATCGGCCTCAGTCTCCCCTGGACAGCCGACCACGAAGCTGGAGCGGATCGCGATATCGGGGCAAATCTCGCGCCACGATTTGAGCCGTTCGAGCACTTTGGCCTCATTGGCCGGGCGCTTCATGGCCTTCAGCACCGATGGCGCGGCGTGCTGAAACGGAATGTCGAGGTAGGGCGTGATCAGGCCATCGGCCATCAACGGGATCACCGCATCGACGTGCGGATAGGGATAGACATAGTGCAGCCGAACCCACGGCGGCACGCCTTCCGGGGTGCGCAGGCCGCCCAGTTCACGGGCCAGATCGGTCATATGGGTGCGGACCGGGTTGCCATGCCACTGGCGTTCCTCATGGCGGACATCGACGCCATAAGCGCTGGTATCCTGACTGATCACCAGCAGTTCGCGGGTGCCCGCTGCAACCAGCTTTTCCGCCTCGCGCAATACCGCGTCGATCCGGCGGCTGGCGAGTTTTCCGCGCAAGCTGGGGATGATGCAGAACGAGCAGGCGTGGTTGCAGCCTTCTGAAATCTTGAGGTAGCTGTAGTGGCGCGGGGTCAGCTTGATGTCGGACATGTCCGCATAGTTCTGCGGGATCAGGTCAATAAATGGGCCTTGAGTGGGCGGGGCGGCGGCGTGCACAGCCTCGACCACCGCTTCATACTGATGCGCCCCGGTGACCGCGAGCACGGCGGGGAATTTGGCGCGGATAAGCTCGGCCTCACTGCCCATGCAGCCGGTCACAATCACCCGGCCATTTTCGGCAATTGCCTCGCCAATCGCGGCCAGGCTTTCTTCCTTGGCCGAATCGAGGAACCCGCAGGTGTTGACCAGCACCACGTCGGCCCCGGCATAGTCGGGCGACATGGCATAGCCATCGGCGCGCAGCCGGGTCAGGATCCGTTCGCTGTCGACCAGTGCCTTGGGGCAGCCGAGGCTGACCATGCCGACGCGCTTTTGTTGGGGGATTACCGTTGCCATCGCGGCGGGCCCTTACACTGTGCGGGTGCAAAGTGCTAGGGAAAGGGAATGAAGATCACGATCACCAAAGGGCGGCTGCTGGACCAGATCGCCATCGCCCGCGTGGATGGCAGCAGCGCGGCGACCACTTTTCCCAAGAAGGGTCCGGTCCCGCACGACGCCGTCCACTGGTACGTTGAGCGCGAACTGGAACTGTTGCAGGGCTTTTGGGGCATGGTCGCGGGCGGGCAGCATCCAGAGGAAATCGCCGAGATCGCCAAGGCGGCGGGCCATGCCAGCGCCAAGCGGGCCGAAGTGCCTGATCTCGCGATCGTGCAGCTGCTGCAGGCCGAACGGGTGGTGGAATGCTTTGAGGCCGATCTGTGGGGCGGTGCCAGTGGCGCGGCGGCGGAGCTGATTGCGCTGGCCGAGACGGCTTGCGGCACTTCGCACGTTCTCTTGCCCGAACTGGATGCGGCGGCGGTTGAGCGGATTCGCGCCGGGCTGGGCCAATTCGCGCGCGATTGGATCGCCGCCCCGCAGGGCTATGCCGCCGTGCTGGAATGGGAGGAAGCGTAATGGGAACGGTTGATTGGATCGCGGTTGTTGGGGCCGGGATCGCGGCGGCGGCAGTGCTGTGGCTGTTCTGGCGCGGGCGTTTGGCGCTGTGGGGCTATGGCTTGGCGCTGATCCCCGCCGCGATGCTGGGCCATGCGCTGGCGCGGATCGGGCCGGACAAGCTGGCGGCCAAGCCGTGGCTCTATGCGATGCAATCGGGCGGGCTGGCACTGGCCTTTGTACTGCCCGCGTTGTGGCTGCTGGGGCTGCGCAACGGGGCCGCTAAAGCCGAGCTGGCGCGCGACAGTGCCGCGTTTGTGCTGGCCTATCTGGCGATGGGCGTGGTGTTTTGGTTGATGCGGTAACTAAAGCCCTTACCCGCTGGGGAAGGGTTGGGATGGGGGTTCTACGCCAGCGTCGAGCCCCCACCCCAACCCCTCCCCGCCGGGGAGTGGCTTAAGAAGGCGCGGCCCTACTTTGCCTTCACCTTCGGCAAAAACTTGGCCGGATCGAGCGCCACACGGTTTTTGCGGACTTCGAAATGCAGTTGCGGTTCGGTCGCCATGCCGGTTTCGCCGACCAGCCCGACGCGCTCACCGGCTTTGACCTCGTCACCCTCTTTGACGGTGACTTTGGACAGGAACGAATAGGTGGTGGTCCAGCGCCCGCCGTGGAACACGATCACGGTCAGGCCGTAGTCGTCGGGGCCTTGCCCAGCGAAGATCACTTTGCCGGCAGCACTGGCGCGCACCGCGGAGCCTTCGGGGGACAGCAGGTCGATCCCTTCATGCGGGCCAGATTTGGTTTCGGCGGCTGCGAACGAGCGGCGGACCTTGCCGGTCAGCGGCCAAGCGAATTTGGGCGCCGGGGTATCGGCCAAGGCCGCTGGACTGGCGCTGGGCGCTGGGCTGGGTGTTGGTGTCGCTTCGGCTGCGGTCACAGCTTTGGAGGCGATCGTCGGTATCGCCAGCTTCTGCCCGGCCTTGACCGGATCGCCGACTTTCAGGCCATTGGCGGCGGCAATCGACGACCACGGCACGCCATAATCGAGCGCGATCGAAAACCCGGTTTCGCCCTCTGCGACAGTGTGGCTGCGGCGGCGCGGGATCACCAGTTTCTGCCCGGCGCGCAAGGCATAGGGCTCTTTCAGGCCGTTCGCTTCGATAATCAGCACCCGCGGAACTTCGGCGCGGGCGGCAATTCCGCCCAGTGTCTCGCCCGGTTTGACCACATGGGCCGCCTCGGTCTTGGGATTGGGGGCTTTGGCATCTTCAGCCAGCAGGGGCGCGGCCAATAGCGCCGAAAGGGTCAGGCCAAGGGCGGTGAACCTCCTCACCCGCCGTACCGTCCGGCAAGGTCCGCCAAGGAAGCGTCGTGGGTCAGGTCTAATTGCAGCGGGGTCACTGAAACGTATCCATCCTGAATGGCCTCCAGGTCGCTTGCATGGCCGGGCGTATGCTCGATCCCATGCAGGCCGAACCAATAGTACTGGTACCCCCTTGGATCGGTTCCTTCAACCACTGATCCGCGCGCATAGTCATGAAATCCTTGGCGAACTACGCG
>JANMHL010000364.1:0-7638 GCA_031375125.1 Novosphingobium sp.
GGATTACCGGGTGCTCAGCTTTGACCCGCTGAAGGGCACCGTCAGCGACCGCTTTGCCAAAGGCGCGATCGAAATCGGGATTGTCGGCGATGTCGATGAAGACGCCGCGATCGCGATGGTTGGCCGCACGTTTGGCGCCCTGCCCCCGCGCGAACCCGATTTCCGCGCCTATGCCGACCGCCGCGACCGGCCCTTTACCAAGGACCGCACCCGCCACGTGCTGCGCCACAACGGGGCCAAGGATCAGGCGGTGATCACAATGATCTGGCCAACCCGCGATGGCGAGGATCTGGAAGCGGCGCTTCAACTGGAACTGCTGGAGAAGGTCATGCGGATCCAGTTGACCGATGTCTTGCGCGAGAAACTGGGCAAGGCCTATTCCCCCGGCGCCAGCAGCAACACTTCGCGCAGCTATCGCGGCTATGGCACGTTCAGCATCAACGCCTCGGTCGATATCAAGGAAGTGCCCGCGACCCGCGCCGCGATCACCGGCACCGTTGCGGGCCTGCGTGATGCCCCGGTCAGCGCCGACGTGCTGACCCGCGCTCGCGAGCCGATGCTGGAAGGCTATGACAACCTGCTCAAAACCAACGGCGGCTGGCTCGGCTTCATTGACCGCGCCCAGACCGAACCGGACCGGATTGCCCGCTATGTCAAAGGCAAGGAACTGCTGAAGGCGGTCACCCCAGCGCAGTTGCAAGCCGCGGCGAAGAAGTATCTGACCCCCGACGGTGCGGTTGAAATCCACGTCCTGCCTGAGGGGGTGGAGGATCCCATGACTGCAACGGCGGCGGCGAAGTAGCCACCCCAAAAAATCGGGGCGGAATGCCGAAGCACTCCGCCCCAAAAGGCAGGGAGGAATTGAACGCGCCTTAGAACTTGAGCGAAGCGTCAAGGCCAAAGGTGCGGGGCATATTGAAGTTGCCGTAATCACCCAGAATGCCGCCGTTGTTGGCGATCACCAACACATTGGGCACGCCGGCTGCGGCGGTGGTCTGCACGGACGGCAGGCTGTTCGACGGATCGCGGCGATAGACGTACTGGTTGTTCAGCAGGTTGCGGCCCCAGACACTGATTGCCAGCTTCGGACCATCGCCCATCGGAATGTCGAGCAGTGACAGGCGGCCATTGACCACGAACGAGGCATCCGCCTTGGTCGGGAACTGGTCAAACGCCTGAGTCGCTTGGCTGTAGTTCGCATCAAGGTGGAACTTGACCCGGGTTTCATCCCCGCCCAGCGGCAGTTCGTAATCGATCGAACCACTGGCCGCATTGCGCGGGGTGTAGACGATGTAGAACTTTTGCAGGACCGTGGTGGAATTGCCAGTTGGCACGCCCGCCGAGGTGAATTCGCGGTAAGTCACCGGCACCAACGGAATGTCGGTGTAGGTGTAGGCATAGGACAGGCCGATGGTCAGGCCTTGGGTCGGCTTGATCGTCAGATCGGCTTCGATCCCGCGGATCTTGGTGATCCCCGGCGCGTTGAAAGTGACCAGGTTGTTGAAGTTGCCGGTCGCGGTCGGCTGGATCGTGGAGAGGTCAACCTGGCTGTTCTTGCGGTCCATCGTATAGGCCGCAATGTTGATCCGGGCGCGGCGATCGAACAGATCGGCCTTCAGGCCCACTTCATAGCTTTTCACGTCTTCCGGATTGAACGCCTTATAGTCCGACGTGCGCGAGCTGGCACCGCCAGCGCGATAGCCGGTGGCGTATTTGGCATAGCCGTGGACCGTTTCGCTGAAGTCATAAGCGATGGTCGCGGTCGGGTTGAACCGGCTCCACTGCTTGTCGAGCGGGGTATAGCCGTTGGCGGCAGCCGCCACGGTGTTCACATCGTAATTGATGTTGCGCGAATAGTGCAGAACGCCGCGCTTTTTGTCAGTGGTGTAACGCCCGCCGACGGTGATGTGCAGCGATTCAGTCGCGTTCCAGGTGGCCTGGCCGTAGGCGGCATAGCTCTTTGACCAGACTTCCGAAGCGCGGTCGATCGAGCAGCCCTGAACGGCAACACCCAGCGCCGGATTGGCCGCGCCGGTGCAGAACGGGATCGGAACATAGGTCGCGCCGGTCACGAGCCCGCTGACCACGGTGGCAACCGCGCCCATCGAATTTGGCGTGGCGGCATCATCGCTGACGTGTTCGTTGAAGTAGTAAAGCCCCAGCACATAGTCGACCGAACCGATCGAACCGACCGCCTGAAATTCCTGGCTGAACTGGCGCTGGCGCAAGTCAGCGTTGCTGTAACGGCTGAACGCGCAGGGTGCGACAGCGGTGCAGGCCGTGGTCAAGTTGACTACGGGCACGCGGTGATAGCCGCCCGAGTTGTCCCACTGTTCGACATCAACCCCGCGCCATGCGGTGATCGAACGCAGTTCGATTTCGGGCGCAATCTTCCACTTGAAGATGTTGGTAAAGCCGTGGGTCTGGTCGACACTGCGCTTCTGCGGCACGCCGATATCGGCAGTCCGCATCAGAGTCTGGCCGTTGACAACCACACCGGGAAGCAGGCTGCGGATCGTCCCTTGCGACGAAGTGAACGCGGTGCCCGGGGTTCTGCAAGTGCTGCCCGATGGGATCGCGTTGGGCGCGAGGTTGGTCCCGCCGCTGACGCAATTGTTGGGGTTATAGTTCAGCAGCTGGCTGTAGAACGGGGTGTTTTCATCGTGCGCCTGATCATAGGCGAAATCGTTGGTGATCGCGTCGGTCGGCTTCCACCGCACTGCAACCCGGCCGCCATAACGGTGGAACAAGCCAAAGCCAGCCTGCCCGGCCAGCGGGTTCTTGGTCACGGCGTCCTGATGCGAAATCACCCCATCGAGCTTGACCGAGAAACCAGCCACTTCGGGCAGATCGAGGTGGACCGAACCGTTGTACGAACCGAGGTTACCCCCGCCAACGGCCAGCCGGCCGCCGAACTTGCCGCTCGGTGCCTTGCTGACCATCGACAGCGCGCCGCCTTCGGTGTTGCGGCCAAACAGGGTACCCTGCGGACCCTTCAGAACTTCGATCCGCTCAACGTCGAACAGCGCGGCGTTAAGGCCGTGCTGGCGGCCGAGGTAAACACCGTCGATATAAACGCCGACGCCCTGTTCGCGGGCTGGCTGGTTGGCATCGAGCGGCACGATCCCGCGGATCCCGATGGTCAGTGCCGATTGGCGGGCTTCGAACGTGGCAACGCGCAGGCTGGGAACGCCGCCATCGGCCAGATCGAGCAGGCTCTGCACCTTGCGTTCGTGAATGGTGTCTGCGCCCATCACCGAGATCGAGATCGGGGTCTTCTGCAGGTTGGTTTCGCGCTTGGTTGCGGTCACCACGATGTCGGTCAGGCCGGTATTGGCCTGTTCATCGGCGGCGGCTTCCGGACTGGCGGTATCTTGTGGAGCGGCACTGCCTTCGGCAGCGGCGCCATCAACGACAACGGCATCTTCGGTGACAGAGACTGCGGCGTGGGCAACCTGCACATTGAACAAGCCAATGGCAGTCGCCACGGCAAGGGCGGAAGTGGTCGAGCGCGAAAGCTGGCGGATCATTTTGGATTCCCTGAATCGATTTATGGTCGTGTCCGATGCCGGACCAGGGAGTGCATGCTTGTTGCGACTCACCCCTGCGAACGGCTTCGTCGCCGCATCTAGGGGTCCACTGTGTCGCTTGTGCGTAGGTTGAGAGTCAGTTGTGTGACACTAAACTGACAGTTGTGTGCTGCTGGCTTGGCCGGTTAATCCAGCTTGGCCGAGCCCAGCAGTGCCAGCCAGGCGCCACGCGAGTCGGGAGTAAAGCCGTCCTTGCTCATCGCGCCGAGCAGGAACAGGCCTTTCTTGCCCTGCACAATCCGGTAAATCGCATCGGCGGGATAGCCCGGACGGCAGCCTTGCGAGCTACGTTCAAAGGTAATCGAATTGGCATCCTGCGCGATAATGCTGAACTGGCTGGCGCATTCCGCCTCGCTTTGCAGCTTCAATTCGGCCAGCCAATCGGCCGCCGTGCGCGCTTTTGCGCTCGGGCTACGGGCGATGATGATCAGCGCCTCGGTCCAGTTGCGGACGGATTTCCCACGGATGACAATAAGATCGGTGACATAGGCTGGGTCTTTGGCGTTGAACAAGATCATGTCATCGCGCCCGCTATCGAGCACGTCCTTCAGCGGCTGATAGAGCCGGTGATCGAACGACAGCTTTTCCGCCAGCACCGGCGCGGCGCACAGCGCGGCCAGCAGCATGACCACACCGCGCAGCAATTTCACTGTTGTCATCCCAGCACCCTCCCGCTCCAGACCTGCGCCCCGCTATAAAGGGTGCGCGGCGCGGCGAACGCCGTCCATTATGCCGGAACTGCAGCGAGAACCAATGCCGAAATGCGCGTTAAAAATATGACAGCTGAATCGCGTATTTGCGTCATTCGCGCGGCCATCACCCGTCAGTTTTGCGGCAAAATTCGAACTGTCACGGAACCATCATCAAACGGTCACGAAACCGGGGCAGACCTGATTTGTAATCTGACAAATAGCTGACCCACCATGCCCCACCTGACCAATGTTCTGATCCCGATTGATAAGGCCGCCCTGATTGGGGAGATCGGCCGCAGGCGGGCTGACTGGAAAGTTGTTCCGATCGATTCCGCGATTGCCGAGCCGGATCTGGACGGGCCATCCTGGGCCTTTATCGACTGGATTGGTGAGGCGATGTCCGGGATCGAGCTGTGCCGCCGCCTGCGTGAGGCCCGCGCGACCCGGACCATTCATATCACCATGGTGCTCGACACTGGCGACAACGATGAACGCCGCCGCGCGCTGAAGGCCGGGGCCGACGATTACATGACCGGCCCACTCGATTCGCGCGCCGTGCTTGATCGGATGGCCTTGTACGAAGCGGCTGGCGCGGCCCCGCCCGCCCCCCGCGCGCGGATCGAAAACGGTGATCTCAGCATTGATCTGGCCGCGCACCAATTGCGCTATCGCGGCCAGCCGATCCCCTTGCGCCCCAACGAATTTCGCCTGCTGGCGCACTTCATGGAACACCCCGATCAGGTGTTCAGCCGCACCGCGCTGATCGAGCGGCTGGGCAAGGACGAAGAAGCGATTGACGAGCGCACCGTCGATGTCTGGGTCGGCCGCCTGCGCCGCTCGCTCGCCGCGCACGGCGCGCCCGATCCGCTGCGGACGGTCCGCGCGCTGGGCTATGTGATGGACAGCGCCAGCGTTTGATGCGGCGGCGCCAGGCCCCGCTCAGCGCCCTTTCTTGGCGGTCGTCGCGTTAAAGTCCGGGTCTTTCTTCGCCACCCAATCGACAAATTTGCGCACGTTGGGATTGTCCAGCAGGCCCGCCACATCCAGCCCGTGGCGCTGCAATTCGGAATTGGTGAAATTGGCAATCAGCGTCTGCTGGCAGATCGGATGCATCGGCACCACATCACGCCCACCGCGGCTTTTCGGCACGGGATGGTGCCAGACAATCACCTTGCCAGTCAGCCGCCCGCACAGCCAGCACGGCGGCACCACCACCGGCGCTTCATCCGCTTGGTCGCGTTCGCCATAGGGATCACGTTTTGAATGCTTGCGGGCCATGGGTCTGCCTGATTTGCCTGCAGATGCGGATACAGCTGCCATTTGAAGGTTAAGTCTTTTGCCGCTGTAGTTCCCGTAATTCTAATCGCAATCTCTTAAGTGAATGGCTTTGCACGCCATTGACATATGTGTCATTGACTCATAATTGCGTGTAATGAACATCCCTCAGACCGTTGTCGAACTGGCGATATTTGAGCGGCAGGCCAAGGCGATCATGTCGGATGAGGAACGCGCCGCCATTGTCGATTTTGTCGCGGCCAACCCAGAGGCTGGCGTCCCGCTGGGCGGCGGTTTGCGCAAAGTACGGGTGGCACGCGACGGCGGCGGCAAGAGCGGCGGGTACCGGACGCTGTTTGTTTTCGGCGGCATTCACATTCCACTGTTTCTGGTCGGTGTGTTCGCCAAGAATGACAAGAGCAATTTGACGAAGGCTGAGCAGGCGCATCTCGTACAACTGAGCAAGACGCTGCTGGCAAGCTATGGAGAACAACGATGAGCAAGTTTTACGATGAGCTGGTCGAGGGCCTCAACGAAGCGATCGCCTTTGCGGGCGGCAAGGACACCGGCGCGCGGGTCCACGTGATCGAGGTTCCGGTGATCGATGTCGCCAAGATCAGGGCGCAGACCGGCCTCTCGCAAAGCCAGTTCGCCAAAAGCATCGGCGTCGCCAAGGGAACGCTCCTGAACTGGGAACACGGCCGCCGCCATCCCACTGGTCCGGCCCAAGTGCTGCTGGCCATGATTGCCCGGCGGCCATCGGTGGTGGCAGAACTGCTGAGTGCGGGTTGATGGTCGGTGGGTTGATTTTTGGGACACTCAACTCAATGCCTTATTGGTTTAGTTTTCCCGGAATTATTGCAGAATTGCGGACCTCAGAGTTCAACTAGTTACACACTCAGGTTTGATGCCAAGCGCTAGTACAGGACATCCGCCATTGCGTCCCGCGTCTAACCGATAGAGCAGTTTGCCCATCCAAGTCGTCGAAGCGCCGAACTTTCGATAGACATCGTCGGTCCCTTCTGACCCATCCTTTTTCAATACCTTACCTAATCTTTTGAAAAATGCATTGTCGAGGGATGCCCCCCTCGTCAGCACTACGCCTAAATCAATTGCTCCAGCTTCATAAAAAGCCGAAAACGCGTAAAGATCCCGATCGTAGGTTTGATCTTTGCTATTCCACTCCAAATCCAGGGCCACGCGACCATTCAAAAAATCAATTCGGTGCCCATCTAGAAATCCCTCACGTATATACTGATCAATGACCGAATCTTTTTTCTTTGCGTGTAGGAGCTTTACGTGAAGATCAGCCGAAATACGAGCCTCCCTCCAACCATCCTGTTCAACAAATAGAGTATCGACGTACTTTGCGATCGGCCCTTTGCTTCCGCCGGGGAGCCTGATCATTTCCTTAGAAACTTCAAAGTCTAATAGGCCTTTGATCAGGCGAGAAAATTGTACGGGAAAGCTGGATGCCAAAATCGATGCGGCATTCCGATAGCTGTAGACTTCAAACTTTTCGCGGATTTCTGGCGGAAAAACCGCATCAATCAGATGGTCACTATCTGCTGCTTTGCCATTCGAGATGTCGTGGCTGTCAATATCCTCGAAATCGTCAGGTTCATCGATCATTCTGCTGCCACACCCACGCCACTGTTGTAGGCATACGTTTCCCAATCCGGCCGATACTCCTCGACGGCTTGATTGCCCCAAACCGTCCATCCTGGACGAGTTCCACGGCTAAAAAGTTCAACCCTCGGCCCCCAACTGCAATCCTCAATAATCTTGTACTGTTCATCTGGCTTGCGACTATGCTCGCGCTTGCGCGACTGAATCATGTTTACTTGACTGCGACCCGGATCAAGCGTTCGCGCATTTTTACCGCGAACGCCGAACAACAGGATCTCCGTTACATTTCGAAAATAGAACCCCACACCCCGACCGTCAGATCCACCATCCTTGCGCACTTTGTGCCAGATAATGTTTGAAATGTAGCGAAAACCCCAAGCATCCATCACCTGCAACCCTTCAGTTTGAAGCTTGAAGGTCATGGACGTGATGGCGGTGATATCGCTGTGAGG
>JANMHL010000075.1:0-5846 GCA_031375125.1 Novosphingobium sp.
CATTCCGCGCACTCCGGCGCCCATCGCGTCGCCAATCGACGGTGGGTGGCGGTCTGAGCAGAGTCGCATCAGCGCGATTACCATCGCGAACTGGACCGCGTAGATCAGTAGGTAGAACAGCACGATGGAAAAGCCCATGCCGGCGAACATTTGCGCCGGATCGGGATCAGTGCCGGCCGCCACGCCGGCCATCATTCCGGCCATCAATGTGCCGCTGAACACTGCCATTACTGCCATCAAGCCGACCCAGAAGATCAGTGCCGTGCCAATCAGCACCCCGAACCGGCTTTTTAGAATGTCAAACGCCTCGGAAAAGGCGCGGCTTGCGCTGAATGGCATCGTATCCCCCTAAGACTGTTACCAATCAGGGGAAAGTGCGCCAGCTATTCGAACTTGTCCACCAGCGATTGCCGTAACGTCGGGCCTGCCAATTGGCGGTGGCTGGCAGCGGTTGCGGCGAGCAGGTAGACCGTCATGGCGGCGCTGAGAATTGATCCGGCCAAGGCCCCGATCATCACCGCCGCCTCGCCCCCGATCAGCAGCTCTGCCAGCAGCCCTATCAGCCACTGGATCAGTTGCAGTGAAATCACGAAGGCCAAAACTAACAGCGCGAAAAACACCAGCAAACGCCCGGCATTGGCCCGGGTTAGCGCGAATGAGCGCTGCAGCGCGGCAATCGGATTGCGCAGGCCATCGATTGCGATCACCGCATTGGCAAGGCACAACCGAACCGCGAGATAGATCGCAAGGCCTGCCCCGATCAGGATGCCGAGCGCCGCTAGACCCGGCGATCCGCTCAATCCCAGAATCGTCGATGGCAGCATGATCGCACCAGTCAGAAGGAACCCCTGCGTGATCTGCACCACAATTGCGACCGGCGTTGTGGTCAGCCCCTGACCGATTGCCTGACCCACCGTGGGCCGGCTGGCGTGACCGAACAGCGCCAGGATCGCCATGGTCCCGATCGTGTTGATCAGCCCGACCAACAGGTAACCCGGCCAAGCGCCTTTGAAATAGGTGCCAAGCATTTCCAGCACCGCCTTGAAATCGGCGCCTTGCGGCGGTTCTGGCGGGGGATTCAGGACGGTAATCGCAAAAGCGGGCAGGACCAGGAACACCCCAGCCAGCGCAATCAGCATATCGCGGTTGGCTAAAACGGTGGTGCTGGCGTCCTGCCAGGCCCGGTTGCTGTCAAAACGTGGCGGGGCATTTGGAGAAGGTGTGGTCATGCCCTCTTGATAACCACGGAATTTGCCGCCACGCAACGCTGCATGGATACCATCCTGCCCACCGGAATTGCATTGCGCCGCAGCGAAGCGCCGGTGCTCTATCGCACCGCACTGGACGAGATGACCCAGCGCAACGCCGCGATTGCCGAGGGCAGCGCGGCTGAGCTGCTGTGGCTGCTCGAACATCCCCCGGTTTACACCGCCGGAACCAGCGCAGCGGCGGACGAATTGCTCGATCCGCGGTTCGAAGTGGTCGAGGCCGGGCGCGGCGGCCGCTATACCTATCATGGCCCAGGACAGCGGGTCGGCTATGTCCTGCTCGATCTCAAACGCCGGTCGCGCGATGTGCGCGGATTTGTCCACGGAATCGAGGGCTGGGTGATCGACACTTTGTCCGATTTCGGGGTTGAGGCCTGGCGTGCGCCGGGCCGGATCGGGATCTGGACGCGGGACATCGACGGGCGCGAGGCCAAGATTGGCGCAATCGGCGTCCGCGTCCGGCGCTGGGTGACGATGCACGGGTTTTCGATCAACATTGCGCCTGATCTGTCTCACTTTGGCGGGATCGTACCCTGCGGGATCGAAGAATTTGGCGTGACCAGCCTGGACCGGCTGGGGCTAAAGGTTGATTTTGGTGCCTGGGATGAGGCATTGCTGAAGCGCGCCGACCAATTTCTGGCAGCGTTGGACCGGCCTTGCCCGGCGGAGGGTTCGTGATGACCAAGTGGATTGCGCCAGCCTTACTGGCAATTGCGCTGACGGCTTGCAGCGGAGACGAGGCCAAAAAGGCCGCTGGTGCCGGTACCGCGCAAGGCGAAGTGCTGCCTGGTTCGGTCAGTGACGCGATGGTCCCGCTCGATCAGGTTAAATCGCAAGCGCCGCTCGCGCCCAAAGCCGACAGCAGCGGTAAACCCGATGACAAGGCTGAGGTCACGCCCGCAAAAGCAAAGCCTGCGTCCGAGCCTGCTGCCGCGCCCGCTGAGGAGCCGGTCAGCGAATAGCGCTGCAGTCGGGCCGCCGGCCCCAGACAGCAAAACAGGGACGCACCACCGCGCGCCCCTGTCTGCAGGATCGGATCGGGACTAGAAGCGGAAACCGGCGCGCACGCCCATCCCCTTGGTCTTGCCCAGATCGGCCCAGATCGTCATGATCGCGCCGCCCTTGGCATCGGCGCCAAAGCCGCCTTCGACCCGGTAAGTCGTGCCGCGCGGATTGGGCAACAAGGTGTCAATCGAAGTGCCGCTGGTAAGCGTCACGCCTTCATTGTTGTCCTTGAATTCATGGAACACCTTACCGCCGACGAACAAACCCATCGCCTTGGGGAAGATCACCCGCGCGCCGACCCGGCCGCGCATGCTTTCGGCGTCATCGTAGCTGAAGGTTGTGCCATAAAGCGTGAACGGGTCGATGTCGGTTGTGACCCGCGAAATGCCGACATTGAGGTCGAACTTCACGTCTTCGCCAGTGGTCCGGTAACCCAGTTCGCCGTCAAACCCTTCTGAGCGGGCGCTGCCGGTGTTAACCGAAACTCCGCGCGCGCTGTCGAAGTAGCGGATCTTGTAGTCATCGCGCTTGTACATCACGCCGCCATAGATCCCGACTTCGCTGCCGAACAGGGCATAGGCGCCGTAGTTGTAGCCTTCGATATTGTATTCGGCGAAGCTGCCGTTGTCAGCTTTGTTGCGTTCGTAACCGGCAGTGGCACCGACGGTGAAACCGGCTACATTGACGTCAATCCCGCCTTGTGCGCCCCGGCGATGGTTTTCGATCTCGCTCGAATAGGTCAGCGTCTGGCCGAACAGCGTGCTGCTGGTTGAGGTCATTCCGGCCTTGTCACGGCTAAGGTAGAGGTTGGCCCACAGACCAATCGGGGTGCCTTCAATCTGGCGGTAGCCATGGCGACCGGCGATCCCATCGTGATAGGCATCGAATGACTGATACCACATCGCGCTGCCCATCTGGGCAAACGGGGCAAGGGCAGTCACCCCGGAATTGAAGTTGCTGGCCAGGAAGATATCCGCGCCGCTTTGACGCAGGTTATAGGTCAGCAGGCCATTGTTGACCGATGCCGCGCCAAGCGTGAACGCGCCCGCAGCCGTAGTGCCGCCGCCATCGACCACCAGAACGCCGACCTGGTTGAACGTGGCCGCCGTGCCAAGGTAGTTGACGTTCAGCACAGTGCTGCCGCTGATATTGCCGGTTACGACCATCCGGTCAGCCGCCGAAAGATCAGCCTGCGCGTCGATTTGCAGCTGGCTTCCAGCCACGCCGACATAGTTGCCTGTGATGGTGGTGATATCGCCAGTCGCGCCATCTTGCAGATCGACAATGCCGGTTGCGCCATTGGTGAAGTTCGCAACGGCAATATTGGTCCCGCCGGCTTCGGCATTGATCCGCCCGGCGTTGTTAAAGCTGACCGCCTGCGGGGCAGAAAAACCTGAACCCGCCGCCAGGTTGATCGTCCCGGTCGCGCTGTTGCCAAAGTTTTCGAGGTTGGCAAATGTCGTCGCGCCCGAAAGGTTGAGCGTCCCGGTATTGGTGAAAGTATCGGTTCCGCCGCCAAAATCGCTGGTCAAGGTGGTGGTGTAGATCCCGGCGTTGGTGAAGCTGTCAGCAAAGCCCGACAGCAGAACCGGGCCGGTGATCGACCCGCTGGCGGCGTTGGTGATCGTGGTTTGCGCGGCGGAATTGACCGCATAAGTCGTGCCACTCAGCGTACCCGAATTGTTGATCGTCAACGTCCCGGCAGAGTTGAGATCGGTGATCCCGGTGAGCCCTGAAACAGTGCGGCCGGCCGAAATTCCGACAATTGCGGCAGTGCCCGCATCGGCGCGGACAGCTGTTCCGGCGGCGTTGGTGACATTGCCGCCGGTGACGTTGAGGGTGACCGGGCCGTTCGCCGAAACCAGCGAAATTGCCGGAGCCAGCGCGCTGGTCGACAATACGTTGCCGGTGACATTGGTGACAATCGCGCCGGTGGTTGACGAGGCATCAAGCCCGCCGCCAGCCGAAGTGATCGTACCGGTGTTGATAGTCTGCGCGCCAGTAGTGGTGACGGTGCGAACGGCAGTGAACCCAGCGCCGGTGGTGGTGACCGAACCGAAAGTGGCATTGATCGTGCTGCCTGCAGTCGGTGCCAGGAGGACCACGCCATTGCCCGCAACCGCGCGAATTGCGCCGCTGGTGTTGACGGTGATCGGGGCGGCAGTCAGCGCGCCGCTGGTATCGATCTGCAAACCATCGCCGGTCCCCAGATTGGTGATCGAGCCGATGCCTTGATAAATGATCGGTGCGCCAATGCTGGTGATCCGCACTGCACCGTTGCCGCCGCCGACCGAGGCCGTGTTCCCGGCATTAACGGTGACCGAAGCATTGTTGTTGAAAGTCACTGCCGCGCCGGTGCCGCTCGTTTCGCTGAGCGAAATGCCGTATCCGTCGACCGCGCCATTGACGTTGATGAACACTGGAACGTTCGAGTTAAACGGATAGCTGCGGCCGAGCGAAGGGAAGCCGGCCTGAACCGTATCAGTGGTGGTGCTTGCCGTGCAGGCGAGGGTGTCGCCCGGGTTGGTGGTTGTGGCGGTGCTGCAATCGGCGAGCGCGGGCGAGGCCAGCGCGAAAACGGATACTGTGGCGGCAAGCGCTAGGCTGCGGCGCGTGGACGAACGATTGGTCATAGTGATTCCTCATGGTGCCCAGGGGGGTTGGGCATCACGGGAAATCATTGAAACGCTGCACAGTTCCCTCACGGCCAAAAGAAATTTCGCGAGGGCGGCGATGCAGCCAGACAATTTGGTCGGCTGCATGGCAGTTGAAGCTGGCTGGTTTACTCCTCGATCCCGAGCACCCGCTGGGCGAGTTTCAGGTGCGGTCGGTCGATCATTCGCCGGTCGATCTGCAGCGCCCCGGCATCGGGACTGCCCTGAAACGCGGCGACAATTGCGCGGGCTTCGGCCAGTTCCTCGTCGCTCGGGGTAAAGGCCGCATTGATGATCGGCACCTGCGCCGGGTGGATCGCCAACATGCCCGAGAAGCCATCGGCGCGGGCGGCTTCGGCGGCGCGCTTCAGGCCCTTGTCGTCGGCAAAATCGGCGTGGAGCGTATCGATTGCGAACACCCCTTTGGCGTGCGCGGTCAGCAGCGTCTGGATACGGGCAAAGCGAAATGCATCAGTCCATTCGCCCTGCTTGTCGCGCTTGCGGGTCGCGCCGATCGCGGCGGAAAGGTCTTCGGCGCCCCAGGTCAACCCGGCCAGCCGCGGCAGCGAAGCCGGGACATAGGTTGGGATCGACACCGCCGAAGCGGCGGTTTCGCTGACCAGCGGCAGGATCTTGGTCGATCCAGCCGGGACTCCGCTTCGGCCTTCGAGTTCGTAAAGTTCGGCGGCGAGTTGGACCACCGATTCGGGGCCCATGCTTTTGGGCAACATGATCCCGTCGGGTGCGCCGGGCAGCACCGCGAGCAGATCTTCGCGCCACAACCGGCTGTCGAGCGCATTGATCCGCACCCACCGGCCCAGCCGCTTGCCGCCGGTCACTTGCGGGCGGTGCGCCCCCAGCCAAGCCGCTGTCAGCGCGCGGGCCTGGACCTTGTTCGCCGGGGCGACCGAATCTTCCA
>JANMHL010000413.1:0-5175 GCA_031375125.1 Novosphingobium sp.
GCTTCGCTGGTCCCCCTCCCCGATTCGGGGAGGAATAAACAAAAAGGGGCGCCGCAGCGCCCCTTTCCGTTTTTGCGATGTCCGCGAAGTTCAGCTTAGAACTTCACCACCAGCGTGCCGCTGACCGTGCGCGGAGCGCCGATCTGGACGTTGCCGGGGTTGCCATAAGTGGCGATCCCGGTGGTGCGGCTGAAGGTGTTGGCCTGAACCAGTCCACCACCGAACCCGCCGACGTACATCTGGTCGAACAGGTTATAGACGTTGAGCTGCAGGTAGGTGCCTTCTGGCAGACCGGTGAAGTCCAGATCGACGCGGGCGTCGAGGTGGACCAGCCAGTATGCCGGGGCCTGAGCACCATAGATCTGGCGCGTGCCGTTGAGCTGCACCGTACTCAGCACCGGCGGCAGGTTGGCACTGGTCTTGCCACCAGCCGGCACATAGAACCCGGTGTAGGTCGGCAGGTTGTTGTCGAAGACATACCGCGGGCCGGTCCGCTTGGCGGTCAGGCCCAGCGTGAACGGACCAACATGGCCGCGCGCGCCCAGGTTGACGGTATAGGTTGGCGAGCCCGATTCATGCTTGCCAGCGGTGGCCGCATAGATCGGGGTACCGTCCTGGTTTTTGGCGACTTCGATATCGTCCTGAATTTCCGACTTGATCAGGCTGGCACCGGCGAACAGGCTCAACTGCTCAACCGGCTTGACCGAGATGAAGCCATCAACCCCGTACTTCTTCACGCGGCCCAGGTTGCGATAAACGTTCTGGTCCAATTCGGGATCATAGGCAGTTGCCAGCCGGTTTTCGAACTTGTTATAGAACGCCGAGAACGAGGCCTGAACCTTGCCCGAGCGGAACCGCATCCCAAGATCGAAGTTGTCGGTCGTTTCCGGAGCCGGGGTCGCCTGAGCGGTGCCAGCCGGGAAGTAGAACGCGTTATACAGGCTGTCGGTGCCGGGCACCGAAATCCCCTTGGCATAGCTGCCATAGACCGAGACGCTGTCACCAAGCCGATAGACAAAGCCGAGGTTTGGCAGGATCTTTTCATAGGTGAACGAACGCTGCTGCGGCACGGCATAGCCGGTCACTGCATTGGTGGTCGAATTGAAGGTATAGGGATTGGCCGCCGTATAATTGGCATTCAACGTGGCGTTCTGGCTGAAGCAATCGATAAACCCGCCCGCCGAAGTGGTGAAGCAGTAGTTGGTCAGATTCCGCTTATAGAACGGAGCGCGGACACCCAGATTCACGGTCAGATCGCCATCAAGGAACTTGCCGGTATATTCGGCTGAAACCTGCTGCAAGATCGCAAACGACAGACGGTCACGCTTTTGCATCACGTCGTTGTTTGAGGTCAGCAGACCGCCATTGACGGGGAACACATCCAACGGTTCGCCATCGGCACCAAGCGCGCCGACTTCGCCAGTCTGACGGTGACGGGCGCGATCATAGGTATAGGCGACGCGGATCGCGTTGTTATCGTCCAGGTTCCAGCGCAGACCGGCGATCACGCCGATGCGGTGGGTCTGGGTCTGGCTTGGCGCCATCAGGATGACTCCGCGCGTGTTTGTTGCGCTGGTGCAACCGCCGGTCACGGTCTGGACGCACGTATCAAGCACGTCACCGTCACCGTTCAAGTCGCGGCCGAACCAATAGCTGCCGCCGATGAAGCCGGTGTAGCTGTTGGCCCCGTTGGTGAAGACACCCTCACGGCCCGTAACAGTGCCGCCGCCGTTGGCCTTGACGTACTGATAGCTGGGATCGAGCGTCAGAACGATGTTGTCAGCCAGGCTGAACTTGGCGTTGACGCGGACGTTGCCGGTGTTCGACGGGTTGTAACGGCGATCGAACTCAGTGCCGCAAGCATTGGTGGCATCGGCCACGCCAGCCTGCGGTACGTCGGTGGTGCAGGGCACGCCAATGTTGTAAAACCGCTCGTTCTTCATGATCGGGAAGCGGTTGGCGCTGCCCGGCCCGACAACGCGCGGGGTGGTGCTGGTCGGGGTCTGCGTGGTGTCGATCCGCATCGGAACCGAACCGAAGAAGTTGTTGCGGTTCTGGTTGTAGTGGCCCGAAATCGCGATGAAATCGTTGGCGCCCAGTGGCTGATACAGTTTGAAGTTGAACTGCTGCTTATCAACCTTGCCATAGTTGTTGAACGGCAGGCGGTTCTTGGTGGTCGAGGCCGAGAACCAGACGCGGGTGCCGCTGCTGGTCAGATCACCGGTTTCGATCATGCCGAACACGCGCCAGAAATCGTATTCCCCGATCGAAGCCGAGCCCATCAGGTGGAAATCGCGGCTGGGGGTTTTGGTCCGCAGGTTGACCGTGCCACCAACTGCCGAAGCGGTCGGGCTGTCAACATCGGTCGTGCCCAGGTTGACGTTGACCTGTTCGATCAGTTCGGGGTCAATCTGCTGGTTGGAATAGATCGCATAGTTGCCCGAATCGTTCAGCGGAACGCCATCGAAGGTCAGGCTGATGCGGCTGGCATCGAAACCACGGATGCTGAGCGTGCCGCCCGACGAACCGTAGGCATCGTTGTTTTGAAAGCTGACGCCCGGGATCTGGTTGATCGTATCGAGCACCGACTGGCCCGGCGATGCGCGTTCGATCGCTTCGCTGGTCAGCACAGCCTTGGCCTTGGGCGTATCAGGAGCACCCACGCCATCGACGTTCTGCGTGCCCGAGCGGGTGCCGGTGACAACGATTTCCTTTTCGAAATCAACCGAACCGGTCGACTGCGCAAAGGCGGGAGTGGAAATGGCAGCGACGCCGATGGCCAGCGTGCTGGCGGCGGTGCTCAAGGCAAAGTTGAAGCGCATGGCGTGGAAAATCCCCGTTTTTTTCGAAAGGGTTACATTGAAACTCGACATTGGAACCTGCGCGCGCGAATCGCTCCGCAGGACCCTCTGGCAACGCTCATAGTCGAGCGTGCAGCCCTGCTAAACAGGCTGATGTGACAGGCCTGTGACTTATCGGGCGGGCTTCCATGCCACACCTAGCGCCTAACGTAACGTCGTTACAACTCTGCGGGCAATTGCGTAATGATCGTTCGTTCTTGGGTCACTTATCCCTAAGAATTGGCGTTAATCCCCGAACGGGCACCGGTCGAATCTTGCTGCACTGCGGCATTTGTGCAACGCTTGGGGCAAGGATGGAATTTATGGGCGGTTCGCACCGGCATTCAGACTCAGCAGCAGAGCAAGACCATGCGCATGGGCCCGCTGCCCACGGGCACGGTCACGGGCATCACGGCCACCACCACCATGCGCCGCCCGCCGCGGGGAGCCATTCTGCCGCCTTTGCCATCGCGGTGCTGCTCAACAGTGCCTTCGTGATGGTTGAGGTTGCCGCCAGTTTCGTCAGCGGATCGGCCGCGCTGCTGGCCGATGCCGGGCACAATCTGGGTGATGTCCTGTCGCTGCTGCTGGCCTGGGGGGCAAGCGTGCTGGCCGCGCGGCCGGCCGGGCCGGGGTTTACCTATGGCCTCAAAAGCTCCTCGATCCTGGCCGCAATCGCCAATGCCGCGCTGCTGTGGGTCGCGCTGGGGGCGGTGCTGCTCGAGACGATCCAGCGACTGTGGCAACCGGGCGAGGTCAACGGCGGGCAGGTCATGCTGGTGGCCGGCGCCGGGATCGCGGTTAACCTGCTGTCGGCGCTGCTTTTCGCCAAGGGCAGCAAGGACGACCTCAACCTGCGCGCCGCCTTTATGCACCTGATGGCCGATGCGGTGGTTTCGGCCAGCGTGGTCTTTGCGGGTCTGGCAATCGTGCTGACCGGACAGAACTGGATCGATCCGGTGACCAGCCTGATTATCACCATCGGCCTCGCCTGGGGCAGCTGGGACTTGCTGAAGGATGCGGTCAAAATGGGGCTGCTGGCGGTGCCGCGCCACATCGATGAGGCAGCGGTGCGCGCCTTTCTGGCCGAGCAGCCGGGTGTAACCGCAGTCCACGATCTCCACATCTGGGGGATGAGCACGACCGAAAGCGCGCTGACCGCGCATCTGGTGATGCCCGGCGCGGCAGAAAGCGATGACGCGTTCCTACGTGGATTGGCGGGCGAACTGGAACACCGGTTCAAGATCCACCACGCGACAATCCAGATCGAACGTTCTGCCACCGATTGCCGCCTGCACGCGAACCCGGCATAGCACCGGCATGACCGCCGCCGATTCCCTCGATCCGCTAGAGCTGGCGCTGGACCGGTTGGCCAATGGCGATGCGGCGGCGTTGGAGCAGGTCTACCGCCTGTCCGCCCCCCGGCTGCTGGCGGTTTGCTTGCGCATTCTGGGCGAACGGAGCGACGCCGAAGACGCCCTGCACGATACCTTTCTGCGCCTGTCGGCCAGCGCCGGACGCTATCGCCGAGGGCGTGGCGCCGCGATGGGCTGGCTGGTCACAATCGCCCGCAACATCGCTATCGACCGGCTGCGCAGCCGCGCTGTGCGGGGAGTGGCAATGCCCGTCGACATGGCCGAGGCCTTGCCCGACCCCGACCCGACCGCCGAAAACCGCCTGCTGAGCGCCGAAACGGACACCCGGCTGGATGGCTGCCTGGGCACGCTGGAAGACGTGCAGCAAATCGCGATCCGTTCGGCCTTTTTCACCGGTGTCAGTTATGCTCAACTGGCCGAGCAGCGCGGTGTGCCGCTGGGGACGATGAAGAGCTGGGTAAGACGCGGGCTGGCCAAGCTGAAAGTGTGCCTTGAAAAATGACCGAGCGCGAACTCCTTGCCGCCGAACTGGCGCTGCGGCTGCTCTCGAAAGCGGAGCAGGAACAGGCCGGGGCCGAATTCGCCCGCGATCCCGAGCTGGGCGAGCGGGTTGCGGAGTGGGAGGCCCGGCTTGCGCCGATGGCTAACGAATTGGATCCGGTTCAGCCCGATCCGCAGACCTGGCAGCGGATCGCCGCATCGCTGACCGGCCCTCGCGCTGAAAACGATAACGACCGGGCGGCCGCCGACCGGCTCCGCGGGCAACTGCGCCGTTGGCAATGGGGCAGCGCGGCGGCGGCAGCGGCGGCGCTGGTGCTAGGCTACCTTGGCGCGCCGCTGCTGCAGCGCGGCACTGGTCCTGCAATCGACAATCCCGCCGCGCCGATGCTGGCCGCCAGCCTGCCGGTTGGCAGCGAGCAAGGCCCGCGGCTGGCGCTACTGCGCGATCTGCTCGCCGA
>JANMHL010000440.1:0-1755 GCA_031375125.1 Novosphingobium sp.
CAGCCATTGCGACCGTGACCTATGACACCACCGACACGCCAACGACCGAACAACAGCGGTTCAAAAACCCTCTCGGATTGGAAGTGCAGACCTACCGCGCCGACCTGGAGGTGACGCAATGAAACGAATGAGCTGCCTGACAGCACTAGCGTTCCTGCTGAGCAGCGAGCCGGCAATGCCAAGCGAAACTCCGCACCCGACCGCGCAGGACAATCGCATCCGCGAAGTGATCTACAGCGACACCCAGGTTTTCCGCATTGTCGGCGTTTTCCGCTCGGCAACGCAGATAGTGTTTTCGCCCGGTGAGCGCGTCGAGCATGTCGCGCTTGGCGACACGGTATCGTGGGAGGTCGCCCCAGCCGAAAACTCGCTGTTCATCAAACCGCGCGAACTGGCCGGATCGACAAATCTGATTGTGATGACCCGTTCCAACACGGGCAATCGCACCTACACATTCGAGCTGTCAGCACGGCGCGGGGCCATCGGCGCGCGTTCCGCCGACACCTTCTTCAAAGTGGTGTTTCGCTATCCGCGCGAAGAGGCCGCCGCTGCACAAGCGGCGGCGACACAGGCCGCCTACACCCAAGCGGTTGCGCTGCAATCTGGCGCGATCCGCTCGGCGCTCGATCTCGGCGTCCTCGAAGGCAAGCGAAACTTGAAGTACACAGTGCAAGGCTCGTCGGCGATCCAGCCCTCCGAAATCACCGACAATGGCCAGTTCACCACGCTGCGATTTCCCAATCAGCGCGAACTCCCGGCATTCTTCGCAGTCAATCCGGACGGCAGCGAAAGCATCGTTCCCTTCGATGTCCGCGACGAATTTGTCGTGATCCACGGCGTGTTTTCTCAGCTTCGCTTGCGTCGCGGCAGAGAGGTGCTGTGCGTGTTCAACGAAGCCCGTGATTATTACGGCCGTGACCCAAAGACCGGAACCGCGTCGAGCATCGTCGAACGCACGCAGGAGACAAAGTGATGGCCGAAACGTCAAAAGGCGAGCGCGCCACGGTCGATCAAATCCCGGACCCTGAAGACATTGACCGCGCCCCGGCCACCGAGCGCGCCAGCAAAATGCCGTCGATCCCCGGAACGACGATGGACCCGAAGAAGATGATCGGTTTTGCAGCCGCTGCGGGAGCGATCATGTTTACGGTGCTGGCGTTAGGAACGGGGCTGACCGGGAACTCTACCCTCCCCCCGGTCAAACCCAGACCGGCGCTGGAACCCGCGCAATATGATCCGGCAACGGTCATTGCACCGACGCTGGCGGGTGCGGCGACCGATCCCAACGCGCCGATTCCAGTGGGCGCGCCAATCGTTCCCGCGATCGGCGCCGGACCTGCGACGTCACAGATTCCGCCGCCCGCCACACCGCAAGCCCGCCAGCCTTCACCAGCCGAAGCGCTGCGCGAGGCCGCGCGGCGGTCTTCGCTGATTGCCTATGGCGGCGAACGCGACAGCGGCAGCGCGGGCGTTCGCACCAGCGACAATGGCGGCGCGGCGAATACCGGACGCCAGCCGTTACCGCCGCCTACCAATCTCGACACACTGCGTCAGGCCTCGGCAATCGGACAGGCGCAAGCCCGGCCACTTCCCGACCGCAATTTCCTGATCACTGCGGGCAGCTTCATTCCGTGCGTCCTGCAAACCGCGATGGACTCAAGCCAGCCCGGCTATGTGAGCTGCATCGTCCCTCGCAATATCTATTCCGACAATGGCCGTGTCGTACTGATGGAAAAAGGCACAAAGATCGTTGGC
>JANMHL010000461.1:0-2955 GCA_031375125.1 Novosphingobium sp.
GGGGGTTAATCCGGGCCTCGATTTTTCGGACATCGACGGGATCGCCAAGACGGTTGAATACTGCAACCAGCTGCCGATCCACCCGCGCCATCCCTATGTCGGCGAACTGGTCTACACCTCGTTTTCGGGCAGCCATCAGGACGCGATTAAAAAGGGCTTTGCCGCGCGCGAAACCCAGAATGATGAAACATGGGCGATGCCCTATCTGCCGATCGATCCGGCTGATCTGGGCCGCGATTACGAAGCCGTGATCCGGGTCAATTCGCAATCTGGCAAGGGCGGTTTTGCCTGGGTGCTTGAACAGGATCAAGGGCTGAAACTGCCCAAGAAAATGCAGGCGCATTTCTCTGGCCATGTCCAGCAACTGGCTGATGAAGTGGGCCGCGAACTGTTTGCCGATGATATCTGGGCCGTGTTCCAGCGGGTCTATCACCTGGGCACTCCGCAGCATTTCCAGCTGCTCGATTACGAAGAATCCAAAGCCGCCGACGGCACCCGGCTGTTCGCGGGCAAGATCGCGGTGGACGAGCGGGAACAGTCAGTTTCCGGGCGCGGCAACGGATTGATCAGCTCGGTCGTGGCAACCATCGCAGAGAGCTTTGGCGTGGCGCTGGAGGTCAAGGACTACACCGAACACGCCATGACCGCCGGATCAGATGCGCGCGCCGCGGCCTATGTCGAATGCGTCGGGCCGGACGGGAAATCGGTCTGGGGCGTCGGGATTGATGAGGATATTGCGACGGCCTCGGTTCGGGCGGTGCTGAGCGCGGCGAATGAGGCCGTTCGGCGCTGACGTTACACTTTTAATGGAACGGTCTTACCAAACCCGTCTTTCCTGAGCTTGTCGAAGGACCGTCCTGTTCTTCGTGCTGCAGTGCATTGCCGCAAGAAGGACAGCGCTTCGACAAGCTCAGCGTGGATGGGTTTCTTGGGCAGTGTTTCCCACTCGTTCAATCAATCGGCTTGCCGTTCAGCATCACGCCTTTTTTGCCAAAACCCGAAGGCTGCGGCGGTTTGGGCGTGGGCGGCACGGCGGGCGTCGGCTGCGCGATATCCCGCACGGCCTGCCGCCCCCAATCCTCACCTTTGGCGGACAGCGCCTTGCCGCTGTCGCTCGCTAGGATTTGCTGCCGTGTCGCCTCAGGCAGCAGGTCGCGGTGGACCCCAGCCTGTTCCAGCAGACTGTCGCGCACCGCAGCGGCCATGGTCTCCTCGTCCGGGCCGTTCTTGCCGACCGGGAACGAGGTATTGCGCAGCATCGCCCAGCCAATACTGGTATCTGCCCCGCCCCCGACCAGCGCGTGGCGCTCATCCTCGCGGATGTTCTTGATCACGCCGGCCATTTGCTCGGCCGCCTTGCTGCCGCCATGCAGCAGCCGCGTGGGGATGATATAGATCCCGAACCACGCCGTCGGCAGTATCCGCGAAAGCCCCGTGAAATGGGCTGGGTTGCCGGTGCGGATTACCAGATAACTGAACAGCGGCAGATAGGCGGGGTAGTGCAAACTGTGCACCCCGATCGACTTGACCGAGGCCCAGGGGATCAGGTCATGCCCGGTGATCTTGTTTGATAGAACCAGCCCGTTTGGCCCAGCGCTGAGCACCGGGGTTGCCAGATCGATCATCTGTACCGCCAGCAGGATTGTATGCACGCAGCAGGCCAGAATGAACAGGAAGCTGAAAAAAGCAAAGCCGTTCAGGCCGCTACCGGCCCAGACCCAGAACCCCATCATCAGCATGGAAATCACGATCTGGACAAACAGCCGTGCGTTCGAACCCGCCTTCAGCATCGAAAGGCCCCCTTTGCGGAGGTCAATAAACCAGACTTCTTTCCAATTTCCTAGTCAAGCCGCTCCCGCTTATGGCACCAGCACCATCTTGAGCGCGCCCGCCTCGCGCGCTTCGAACAAGTGGTACGCCTCTGCCCCCTCGCTCAATGGCATCCGGTGGCTCACGTACTTCTCTGGCCGCAGCCGCCCGGATTGAACCAGTGGGAACAGCGCAGGCAGTTCCTCTGGCACAGAGCAAGTGCCAACTCGGAAGGTCAGCCCTGCTCCAAACGCACGCTCAAGCGGGAAGGCGAACCGGCGTGATTGCTGCACGCCGATCACCGAAACGGTCCCGCGCCGCCGCACCAGGCGCAACGCGAAATCGACCGTCGCGTCACTGCCGACCACTTCGACCACGCAATCGAGCTTCACGCCGCGGGTATCCTCTTTGATCCGCTCTGCCGCCTCATCGGGATGCAGCGCAATCGCGCCCGCCGCCGCAGCAAGTGCGCGCCGTTCAGGCACCGGGTCAATCGCATAGACCACGTGCGCACCCATCACGAAGGCACTGTCGACTGCCATTAGCCCGATTGGGCCAAGGCCGATCACCGCCACGCTGGACCCCGGCTTGATATCGGCATTGCGCGCGCCAAACCACGCGGTCGCAAGCGCGTCGGTCATCATCAGCGCCTGTTCCATGCTGACCCCATCGGGCACCAGCACCGCATTCATATCCGCCGCCGGAACCCGCACTGCCTCAGCCTGAGAGCCTTGCAGCTTGGCCGACAGGCCATAGCAAGCGCCGCCATTGTTGGCGCAGTTGGCGACATTGCCCGCCAGACACGATCGGCACGCGCCGCAGCCGACGGCGGCGGGCAGCATCACCATGTCACCCACCTTCAGCCGGTGGACCGCGCGACCAACCTCGACTACTTCGCCAACCGCCTCGTGCCCGACGCAAAAGCCCATGTCCTCGGAAAAACCGTGGCCGTGATAGATGTGCAGGTCCGATCCGCAGATCGAACAGGCAGTGACCCTGATGATGGCATCGCGGTCGCTCTGCGGCGTGGGATCATCCATCCCCTCAAAGCGAACATCACGCGCACCGTGATATCGTAGGGCTTTCATTGGTTTAGCAAACTCCTGTTCCGCTTTCCCCAAACCCGTCCATGCTGAGCTTGTCGAA
>JANMHL010000007.1:0-8266 GCA_031375125.1 Novosphingobium sp.
CAGCCATGCCGCCGCGCGCGATGGTCAGCACGTCGCCATGGGCGAGCCCGGCATCCAGCAATTCGCGCACGACATAGCCCATCCCGCCAGCGGCGTGGAAGTGGTTCACGTCGGCGCTGCCATTGGGATAGACCCGCGCCATCAGCGGCACCGCGGCGGACAGCTCGTCCAGATCCTGCCAGTCGATCCGGATCCCGGCCGCGCGGGCCATGGCCGGAATGTGGATCGCATGGTTGGTCGATCCGCCGGTCGCCAGCAGGCCAACGGCGGCGTTCACTATCGCCTTTTCATCGACCACCCGGCCCATCGGGCGATAATCGCCGCCCTCGCGCCCGATCTCGGTCAACCGGTGCACCGCTTGCCGGGTCAAGGCCGAACGCAGCGGGGTGTTTGGGGGGACAAAGCTGGCGCCGGGGATGTGCAGCCCCATCAGTTCCAGCATCATCTGATTGGAATTGGCGGTGCCATAGAACGTGCAGGTGCCGGGGCTGTGATAGCTGGCGCTCTCGCTTTCGAGCAGGTCGTCGCGGCTGGCTTTGCCCTCGGCATAAAGCTGGCGGACCTTCTGCTTGTCCTTGTTGGCGAGGCCCGACGGCATCGGCCCGCTCGGCACGAAGATCGCCGGCAAATGCCCAAACCGCAGCGCGCCGATCACCAGCCCCGGGACGATCTTGTCGCATATGCCGAGCAGCGCCATACCATCGAACATCGCGTGGCTCATCGCCACCCCGGTGCTCAGCGCGATCACGTCGCGGCTGAACAGGCTCAGCTCCATGCCCAGCTGGCCCTGTGTCACCCCATCGCACATCGCCGGGGTGCCGCCCGCAACCTGCGCCGTGGCACCGACTTCGCGGGCGTACAGCTTCATCGCTTCGGGATAACGCCCATAGGGCTGATGCGCCGAAAGCATATCGTTGTAGGCGGTGACAATCGCCAGGTTCGCGGCGCGTCCGCCTTTGATCGCCGGTTTGTCATCCAGCGCGGCGGCAAAGCCGTGGGCGAGGTTGGAGCAGGACAGGGCGCTCCGGTTCGGAAACTTCTCCGCCTCACGCTCCATCAGCTCAAGATAGCGCGCGCGGCCGTCTTTTGAGCGGTCAATGATCCGCTGGGTGACGCGTTCGATGATGGGGTGGAGCTTACTCATACCAGTGCACTCCATCGCGCTCGGTCAGGGCTATCGAGGAATTTGGCCCCCAGCTGCCGGCGGTATAATTGCGCGGGCGCAGGCCATTGCTGGCCCAACTGGCGCGGATGCCGTCGATCCATTCCCACTGCGCTTCCACTTCATCGCGGCGCACAAACAGGGTCTGGTCGCCTTCGATCAGGTCGAGCAGCAGCCGTTCATAGGCGATCCGCTTCATCGGCCCGGCAAAGGCATCGGCCATGGCGATATCCAGCGGCACTTCGCGCAGGCGGATCCCGTCACGGTCCAGCCCGGGCACTTTGGCCATCAGCGACAGGGTGATGTTTTCGCGTGGCTGGATCCCGATCACCAGCCGGTTGGGCGTGCTCTGCGCGCCCTTACCGGCGAAGATCGAATGCGGCACTGGGCGGAACTGGACGACGATTTCGGTCTTGCGTTCGGGCAGGCGCTTGCCGGTGCGCAGGTAAAACGGCACGCCTTTCCAGCGCCAGTTATCAAGGTAGGCCTTGATTGCGACGAAAGTTTCGGTTTCGGAATCCTTGCCCAGTTCCTCGTCATAGCCAGGGACTGGCACCCCGGCGATGGCCCCGGCGCGGTATTGGCCGGTGACGGTTTCATCGGGGCTGACGGCGCGCAGAGTGCGCAAGACTTTGACCTTTTCATCGCGGATCGCGGTAGCGTCAAAATTGGCGGGCGGCTCCATCGCGACCAGCGCCAGCAGCTGTAGCATATGGTTCTGGACCATATCGCGCAGCGCGCCTGCGCCGTCGTAAAAGCCGACCCGGCCTTCCAGCCCGACGGTTTCCGATACGGTGATCTGGACATGGTCGATATGCGCCGCGTTCCACAGCGGTTCGAACAGGATATTGGCAAAGCGCAGCGCCAGCAGGTTCTGGACGGTTTCCTTGCCCAGATAGTGGTCGATCCGGAAGGTCCGGTCTTCCGGGAACGCGCCTGCGACCGCATCGTTAACTTCGCGGCTCGAGGCGAGGCTGGTGCCGAGCGGCTTTTCAAGGCCGATCCGCACGTTTTCACCGGCCAGACCCCCAGCGGTCAGCCCGGCGATGGTCGGTTCAAACAGGCTGGGTGCGGTCGACAGGAAGATTGCGAGGCCATCTTGCGGGGTGCCAACTTTGGCGGCCAGCGCGGCATAGCCCGCCGTGTCAGTGGCATCGAGCGGCTGATAGCTCAGCCGGTTGAGGAAAGTTGCCATGCCGCCGCGGCGTTCGGCCGGCATGAATTTCTCCAGCGCTTCCCGCGCGAAATTACGATAACCGGCATCGTCGAGCGGCTGGCGGGCGGTGCCGACAATCTCCAGCTTTTCGGGGACCAATTTGTCAGCATGCAGCGCACACAGCGAAGGCAGCAACATCCGCTGGGCCAGATCGCCAGTGGCCCCGAACAGCAGCAGTCGGTCCGCGGTAAAACTCATGGCCAGCCCTCTTGTTTCCGGCCCGAACGGTGGCGGAAAGCGGCTTTGGGTTAGCAGGGGGGCAAGGGCGGCGCCAGTGCGCGTGAAGGCGGTTCAGCTGCCCACGGCGCGTGAATACGTCTGCGAACTGTGACGGCTGCGTCCTGCCAGCAGTCCAGCCGGGCGGGTACGGCGCAGCGGGATTTCGGGCCGGGGGTGGTATTCCTCGCTTGGCAGGGCTTTGCCGAACAGCCAGCCCTGAACCATCCGGCAGCCATCTTCGCGCAATTGGTCAAGCTGTTCGCGCTCTTCTACGCCTTCGGCCAGGGTGCACATCCCCAGCTGGTTGGCCAGCGCGATCACCGCGCCAACGATGGCGCGCGATTCTTCGCGGGTCGATAGCTGAGCGATAAAGCTGCGGTCGATCTTGATCTTGTCGAACGGGAAGGTCAGCAAGTAATTGAGTGAGGCATAGCCGGTGCCAAAATCATCCAGCGCGATTTTGACCCCCAGCGATTGCAGCCGCTGCAACACTTCCAGATTGGCTTCCGAATTGCTCAGCAGGACGCCTTCGGTAATCTCGAATTCGACCCGGCCCGGTTCGATCCCGCTATCGGCCAGTGCATTGATCACCAACGGCAACAGTGCCGGGCTTTCAAACTGGACTGGCGAGAGGTTGATCGCGATAGTTTCGCCATTGCTCCACGTCGCCGCTTCGGCCAGCGCGGTGCGGATCACCCATTCGCCAATCGGTATGATCAGCCCGGTTTCTTCGGCAATCGGAATAAAGGTATCAGGCGGGACCAGCCCGCGGGTCGGGTGCTGCCAGCGCAGCAGCGCTTCGTACCCGGTCATCCGTTCACTGGCGATATCGACCAGCGGCTGGACAAACAGGCGCAGTTCGCCCCGGCCCACCGCATGGCGCAGATCGCGGGCCAAAGTGTGGCGTTCGTGCAGCTGTGCGTCCATGTCCGCCTCGAACATTTCCCACTTGCCGCGCCCGGTTTCTTTGACCGCATTGAGCGCGATATCGGCATAGGAGGTCAGCTGAGCACGGTGATCGGCATGGAACGGGGCCAGCGCAATCCCGATCGAAACGGCGGAATGCAGTTCGTGGTTTTCAACCTGCACCGGCTCGGCCAGCGCCACCAGCAACAGTTCGGCCAAGCGGATCGAATGGTCGCAGGCATCGGTCCCGCTGACTGCGATGGCATATTCATCACCGCCCAGCCGGGCGATGGTCGGCTGTTGGCCGCCCAGGCCGCTTTCGCGGACCAGCGCTGTCACCCGTTCGCCAATCTGGCGCAGAAAGGCATCGCCAACCGGATGACCGTAAACATCATTGATCGCTTTGAAATGATCGAGGTCGAGCAGCATCAGCGCGACCTGTTCATCCTCGGCCCGGTTCGCCATCAGCGCCGACAGTTCCGAATCGAACAACGCGCGGTTGGGCAGGCCGGTCAGCGTATCAAAGTTGGCCATATGCTGGGCCCGATCCTCGGCCTGACGGCGGACCGAAATATCGGAAATCACCCCGCGATAGGCGGTCTTGCCGCCGCCGTGCGAGGCGCGTCCGCTGATCGACCACCAGCGCGGTTCGCCGCTGCCAATCGAATCGAGCGCCAGCACCATTTCGCGCATCGGACGCCGTTCGGCCAAGGCCTTGGTCAACTCGTCGCGCGCCAGATCAGGGGCAAACAGCGCTGTAAACGCGCGGCCTTCCAGCGCGCCTACCGTTTCACCGGCGATCGCGGAGAAACGGGCGGAAACGTTGGTCAACTGGTCTTTGTCGTCGAGTTCGAACAGCCAGTCAGAGCCGTTTTCTTCGTATTCGTTGAGCAGCAATTTGACCGTGCGGGTCGATTCGGCCAGCTCGCGGTCGGACAGGATCCGGGTCACAAACAGATCGCGTGCGGTGAAGGTCATCCGGATCAGCAGGCCGCTGGCAGTCAGCAGCACGGCGATCGCACCGAACGCGTCAAACCCGCCCAATTGCGCCAACCCGATGGTCAGCCCGGCCGCTTGGGCCAGAATATAGACGGTGGCCGAACGCACCAATGTGCGGACGGTATAGGCCGCCGAAGCGATCTGGGCGACGCCGCTGATCGCCAGCAGCAATTGGTCTCCGGACGAAACATACGGGAACCAATAGCCCAGCAACACACCCAGATTTACGCCCAGCCAGAGCGAATTGAGCCAGAATGCGGTCATGATCTTGCCCGACCGGCGGCGGCGGCGGCCGCGCTCGATCCCCTCGGCCAGCCACAAGCGGTGCAGCCCGGCGGCGATCATCGAAGCGGAAAACAGCAGGAGATGGCTGTTGGCGACCTGATCGCCCCACAGCCCCAGAACGATCACGGCAGCGTTCAGCAGCCCGCCCAGCACCATAACGCGGACGATCCGGATGTGTGCCGAGATAAGCCGATTATCGACCCATTCACGCAGCTCTGCTGGGATGGCTGCGCGTAACGCAGCCTGCTTGCTGACCATCGACCCCCCCGTGCCCTTCACGGTATTGAAGTGCCGGGTGCTAGAGGCGTAAGGTTAATTATTAGACAGGCAGTCTTGCAGGCGATTGCTGCCCGGCGCAGATTGCGCCATTCGCTGCAGACTTGCCCAGAAACCAAGGATTCGCCCGATGCGCCGCACGACTCTTGCCACAGCCCTGCTTCTCACCGCCGCATTGGCCGCGCCGCAGCTGGATGCCCGCCCAGCCAAGGCGCCCAAGCTGGCCAGCCATCCGCAAGCCGAAGCGCAAACGCTTGATCTGTCCAAGCGGCTGATCGCGCTGCGTTCGGTCGAAGGGCCCGGCAATCAAACCCCGCAAGCACTGGGCGTGGTCAAAGACGCACTGGTGGCGGGCGGATGGTCGGCGGATACGGTCGAGATTACCCCGTTCCGCGATACCGCCTATCTGATTGCAACCTGGCCGGGCAGCGATCCGAGCCTGAAGCCGCTGGTGATTTCCGGGCATATGGACGTGGTTGAAGCCAATCCGAAGGACTGGACCCGCGATCCGTTCACCCCGGTGATCGAAGATGGCATCCTCTATGGCCGCGGCGCCAGCGACATGAAGTTCGATGCCGCGCTGGCCACTTCCAGCCTGATCGAACTGCGCCGTCAGGGCTACCATCCCAAACGCACGATCATCCTGCAGTTTTCGGGGGACGAGGAAACCACCATGCGCAGCAGCCGCGTGATCGCCGAGCGGCTCAAGCACGCCGAACTGGTGATCAACATCGACGGCGGCGGCGGGACGTTTGAGGAAGGCACTGCCAAGCCGCTGTACTGGACCTGGCAGGGCGCGGAAAAGACTTATGACGATTACCAGATCGAAGTGACCAACGCGGGCGGCCACAGTTCCGCCCCGCGCCCGGTCAATGCGATTGTCCAGCTGTCGCAGGCGCTGGCCAAAGTCGGGGCCTATCACTTTCAGCCCGAACTGAGCCCGCTGACCAAGGCCTATTTTGAAAAGGCCGCCGCCTTTGAAAAGGATCCCAAGCTGTCCGCCGCGATGCGCGCGTTCGCGGCCAATCCAAACGATGAAGTGGCCGCCGCCACGCTGCGCGCCAGCCCGACCTATGTTGGCAAGATCGGCACCACTTGCACTCCGACGATGGTCACGGCCGGCCATGCCCAGAATGCGCTGCCGCAGCGCGCCACAGCCAATGTCAATTGCCGGATCTTCCCCGGTCACAGCCGCGAGGAAGTGCGCACAGTTCTGGAGCAGGTGATCGGGATGCCCGATGTGAAGGTCACGGCGACCAGCGGCGAAGACTCGATCGCCGCCCCCGCCTCACCGATGCGGCCCGATTTCATCGCTGCGGCGGAAAAGGCGATGCAGTTGGTCCATCCCGGCATTTCGGTGTTCCCCAGCCAGGCCTCGGGCGCAACGGATTCGGCGTGGTATCGCGCGCTCGGCGTACCCAGCTATGGCGCAAGCCCGACTTTCAGCATGGATTCCGAAGACTTTTCGCACGGACTCAACGAACGCGTGCGGCTGAGCAACATCATGCCGGGGGTCAATTACTACCTCAGCCTGTTTACCGATCTGTCGAAATAAGCGCGGCCAGCGCCCGACGGGCGATCTCAGCGGCCTCCCCCTCGGCGAAAGTCTGGGGGGAGAGGCACAGTTCGAGCCATAGCCCGTCAACCAGCGCAGTGATCGCGATGGCGGCGGGTCGCAGCGCCGCAGTCGAAGTGCCGCACTGGGCCAGCAACTGCTCCAGCCGCTGGCGAAACCCGGCATATTGTTCGTCATGCTGGCGGGCGATGGCCGGGTTGGCCGGAACCAGGCTCCAGAACGCAATCCAGGTGGCCAGCAGCGCGCTGTCGGCAATCGGCGGCAGAAGGCTGGCGGTGACATAGGCCTCCAGCCGGGCGCGCGGATCGGGGCCGGCAGCGGCAACCGCGGCATCAATTGCGGCCTGAACCTGCGCTTCGACGTGGGCATAGCTGGCCGCGATCAGGGCATCGACGCTGCCGAAATAGTGCCCGATCAGCCCCGGCGAAACTCCTGCCTCAAGAGCAATCGCCCGCACACTGGTGCCAGCCGCACCTTCGCGGGCCAGCACCCGGGCGCAAGCCGCGATCAAGCTGGCGCGGCGGGCATCTGGTTCGGCGCGCTTAAAGGCGGGTGCGGGTTTCACTTGCGGGGTTCTAGCACTTGTTATACGTTCGTCCAACAAGGAATGGAATCGCCGGGAACCCCATGACCAAATTCGATCACGCCTTTGCCGAAATTGACCGCACGGACGTCGATCCGGACGCCGATTTCAGCTTGCCGGGCTGGACCTATCATGACCGCGAATTCTTCGATCTGGAAATGGAACGGGTGATCCGGCCCAGTTGGCAGATCGTCTGCCACGGCAATGAAATCCCCATGCCCGGCGATTACCGCACGATCGAATATCTGGGCGAAAGCGTGGTGGTGATCCGGGGCGATGATGGCGTGGTTCGCGCCTTCACCAACGTCTGCCGCCACCGCGCGATGCGGCTCGTCGAAGGATCGGGCGGCTGCGCCAAAAAGCTGGTCTGCCCTTATCACGCCTGGACTTATGACAATGATGGCCGGCTGACCGGGGTGCCGAACCGGCGCGAATATCCCGCGCTCAAGCTGGAGGATAACGGCTTGGTCCCGGTGGCGCTGGAACAGTGGCACGGCTTCCTGTTCGTCAATCTGGCGCCCGCCGGGTTTCCAGCGGTTAGCGAAATGATGGCGCCGTTTGAAGCCGAAGTGGCGCAGTACCGGCTTGGCGAAATGCAGCCGATGGGCGCGATCCGGCATCGGCCGCGCAGCGTCAACTGGAAGAACATCGGCGATAACTATTCGGACAATCTGCACATTCCGGTGGCGCATGATGGCCTGAACCGGCTGGTTGGCAAAAGCTACCGGATCGAGGCGCACGGCTGGGCCGACCGGCTTTATGGCGATGTCGCCCGGAACGATAAGCAGAATTTTTGGGAGCGGTTTTACGGTGCCCATATGCCGCGGGTTGAGCATCTGCCTGAGGCCGCGCACGGGCGTTGGCTCTATTACAAGCTGTGGCCGAACATGGCGTTCGATATCTACGCTGATCAGATCGACTTCATGCAGTGGCTGCCGGTCAGCTCGACCGAATGCCTGCTGCGCGAGGTGGCCTATGCCTTGCCGGATTCGCGCCGCGAAATGAAGCTGGTCCGCTATGCCAACTGGCGGATCAACCGCGTGG
>JANMHL010000046.1:0-6219 GCA_031375125.1 Novosphingobium sp.
GCCCCTCGCTGGTGGAATCCGCACCCTTGAAGCGCAGCGTTCGCGCATCGCGGAAGGCGGCGACGCGGGCCTGCAGCTCGATATCGCCGGTGAGCGGCGCGACGGCGCGCAGGGCGGTGTTCCAGCTTTCGAACGCGGCGCGCGCGGTGGCGGGAACACGCTGATCTGCGGGCGTCGTGAAGAACCCCTGCCCCCGGTCCCAGCGCCCGCTGATCACCGCATAGCCCGCACCCAGCCGCGGGTTCAGAGAAGCGGACAGCTCGCTATCGCCTCGGCCGTTGATCGCCGCTGCGCCCTCAGCCAGCGGCAGGCTGCTGGGAGCGGCGCTGACCATGTCGATCGTCCCCGCCACCGCGCCCGCGCCAAACGCCCCGATCCCGCCGCCGCGAGTGACCGTGATCCGCTCAAGCCGCTCCCACGGCAGCGCTGAAAACGGGACGTGACCAAAGAATGGATCGGTCACCGGCACCCCATCGAGCACTACCAGCGTCCGGCTGGAGGCATTGCCCCCCAATCCGCGCAGCGTCATCCCTTGCGCGGTCGGATTGGCCGAGCGGCTGTCTGAGCGGCGGAACTGCTGCAGCCCAGCCAGATTGCTCAGTACATCCTCAACCCGGCCAGAGGCGGAACCGGCAGTTCGATCTCGCTCAATCGTGATTGCCGAATAGGCGCTGAGCATCGCCGACTGATCCAGCCCGCGCCCGGTAACGACGATTTCGGGCGCGGCAGGCAGCGCACCCTCTTGCGCCAGCGCAGGCTGCGCACAAAGCGGCGTAAGCATGAGGATCGTTCGAAGGTGTCTGATCATAGTTCTGCCAATCTGGTGCCGCTTACAGGACTCGAACCTGTGACCCCCGCATTACGAATGCGATGCTCTACCAACTGAGCTAAAGCGGCGAACCAGAGCCAGAAATTGGAGGCCCGAGCCGGAATCGAACCGGCGTGCGCGGATTTGCAGTCCGCTACGTAACCACTCCGCCATCGGGCCTCACCCTCGTTCTCACGAGAGGACCGCGCCACTAGCTTAGCGGGGCCACGCGCGCAAGCCGGTTCATGATATCCGCGCGAAGGTGACCAAGCGCTTGATCGGGTCGGCAGCTTCCAGCCGGACTACAATCCGCTCTCCCGGCTGGACCCGGTGCGCGGCGGTGCGGGCGACAATCGGCAAGTCGCAGAGCTGAATTCGCGCGCCGGCTTCGCCCAGATCGGTCACCACTGCTTCGAAATCCTCACCCTCGCGCCCGACCAGCAGCGCGGCTTCGGCCAGATCGACGACCGCGCGTTCAACCTGGCTGCTGCGGGCCTGAGCCTTGTCCATCACCGGGCCGAGCCGCTGGAATGCGGCACTGACCTCTGCCGGGACTGGCTGGCCGTTCGCCACCGCCAGCGCAGCGCGGATCACATAGCGATCGGCCAGCCGCCGCAGCGGCGCGGTCATATGGCAATAGGTTGCGGCCATCGCGGCGTGCCACGGGACGGCGCCGGGCTGATAGGGCTCATACCCTGCGCCGTTTCCGGCCCGGCGGATCGCCAGCATAAACGCCGCCTCGCGCGGATCAGCAGGATTGAGCAGACGTTCGAACTGTTCGAGCGTCGCCTGCTTGGGCCAGTTCAGCCCGAAAGCCTGGGCGGTGTGGCGCAGGCGGTCCTGGGCACGTTCGTCCGGCTCAGCCATCACCCGGAACAGCCCGGTCTGGTTGGCCAGCAGCAGATCGGCGACCGCCAGATTGGTGGCAAGCGAGAGCGCCGCATTGCTCCGCTCGGCCACTGACAGCGGACGCAGCCGCAGGGTGAAATGACCCGCCGCGTCGCACTCAACCTCCTGCTCAGGCGGATCAACCCGGGCCGCGCCGCGCGCATCATCGGCAGCGGCGATCCGGCGGGCGAGTTCGGCAAACCCGGCCGGCAATTCGTCATCGCGCACCGAATCATAGGCCAGCTTGGCCCGGCTGCGGATCACCGCACGCTCGACCCCTTGCAGCACCGCCTTGCCGGCCGCGTCGATCCGGCTGGTAAAGACCACCGCCGGGCGCGGGCCATCCGGCAGCAGGCTCGCTGCGCCTTCGGCCAGAACGCGGGGATAGAGCCCGGCCTTGCCATCGGGCAGATAGGTGGTTTCGCCGCGCTGCCAGGCCTCGGTATCGAGCGGATCATTATCGGTAACGAACCAGGCGACATCGGCGATGGCATAGTGCAGCAGAATGTCACCGCCCGCCTGTTCAATCGAAAAAGCCTGATCGAGATCGGTCGAACTGGCCGGATCGAGCGTGACGAACGGCATCGCGGTTCGATCGGCGTGTTCGCTGGGCGCGCGTTTGGCGGCGGCCTGCGCTGCGGCGTCGACCTCAGTCGGGAAGCCGTCTGGCACTTTGTACTGGCCCCGGATCGCGGCGAGGCCTTCGGTTAGCAGACAATCGGGATCGTGCAGCGCTTTCATGACGCTGCGCTAGCGGGCCGCTCCCCGATTGCCAAGCACGAGGCGAAAAACACAACGGTTGGCGCGAGCGTGATCAGCCTCAAACCAGAACAAGTGGCCGCCGGATTGTGATGGCCAATTCCCTTAGTCAAACCCGACAAATCGCGCGGCTTCATCCACGCCTTTGCGTTCGGAAACCACGGCATTGGCGGGAAAGTCCTCATCCGGCCAGCCGAGCGCAACCGCTTTCATGATCACCTGATCGTCCGGAATTCCGGCGTGTTCACGCACCACCGGGCTTTGCATGATCCCCTGGCTGTTGATCACGCAGCCGAGGCCGCGCGACCAGGCCGCGTTGACCAGCGCGGTAGTTACTGCGCCGCAATCGAACGGGGTGTCATCGCTGCCGTTCAATTCCTTGTCATAGGTCACGATCACGCAAACCGGCGCGTCGAACTGGCGGAAGCCGCGCAGCACCCAGTCTTGCCGGGCGGGGACATCGTCGCGGGCAATGCCCATCGCCCCGAACAGCTGCTTGGCGACGCCAACCTGCCGGTCACGGTGGACCCCGGCAAAGGGCACACCCTTGCGGAATTCGCGGCTGTCAGGCTCACCCGCGAGGGTCCGTTCGGTGTTGCCCTGCCGGATCCGGGCGAGTGGTTCGCCGGTAATCACGTGGAAATTCCACGGCTGGGTGTTCATCGAACTGGGCGCGCGCATGGCCAGCGCCAGCACGTCCTCGATCAAGGCGCGCGGGACCGGCTTGTCGAGGTAACCCCGGATCGAACGGCGCCCCAGCACCACATCATCAAAGCTGGCGGCATCAGTGTTGGTATTGCTCATGGGTCGACAAACTCACCTTTGCGTTTTTCCATCTGGCTCATCACCGCCTCGATCTGGTTCTTGGTCCCCATCAAGGCCTGCTGTTCAACGCTTTCGGCCATCAAGATTTCGTCGGTGCCGATTTCTAGATAGCGATTGAACAGGCGCTTGGCGGCGCGCTGGGCATGGGGGTTACGGTTCGCGATATCGGCGGCAATCGCCATCGCGCGGGCGACCGGGTTGGGATCGACATAGGTCGCAAAGCCCAGTTCCTTGGCATCGGCGCCCGAAAATTCGCGGTTGGTATAGGTCAGTTCGCGCAGCACATCATCGCGAACCATTCCCTTCCACAAGGCATAGCCGCCCATATCGGGCACCAGCCCCCATTTCAGCTCCATCACCGCCATCCGCGCGGCGGGATCAATTACCCGGATATCTGCCCCGCTGGCGATCTGCAGACCACCGCCAAAGCAGACCCCGTGAACCGCCGCGATCACCGGCACCGGCAGCTTGCGCCATTGCATCGCCACTTGTTGCGGCTGATTGGCGTTGCCGTGGGTCCGGTCGGTCAGTGGCGCGCGATCGTGGCGGTTGGTATTGGCCATGCTGGTCAGGTCCAGCCCGGCACAGAAACTGCGCCCTTCGCCGGCCAGCACCACCGCGCGCAGGCCTTTTAGATCGTGCAGAACCCGGCCGGCATCGAGCAGCGCGGCAAACATATCGGGATCGAGCGCGTTCATCTTGTCGGTCCGGATCAACCGAACCTGCGCCACGCCATCAGCGTCCAGTACAATGCTGACCCGTCCTGGCGGATTGACTTCAAGCGACATCGCAACCTCTCCCTCGTGCCTAATGTGCGGCCAAGGCGGCTTCCTCGCCCAAACGCAAAGGATGGTCCAGCACCAATTCGCGGCCGCCCAGCACGAGCGGACGCGCTGGCGGTTGCAGGCGATAGGCCCCATCGGCCAAGGTTTCGATCACCCCATCGATCCCGGCCAGCCGCAGCTTAGCCCGCAAGCGGCTGATATGCACAGCCAGACTGTTGGTTTCCGGCCGGAAAGCCAGCCGCCAGACATCGCTTAGCAACTCGTGCGGCGAAACCGCTTAGCCCGGCGTATCGGCCAGCCGCCACAGCAGCGCAAATTCGCGCGGGTGCAGCCCCAGCCCGCGCCCAGCGACAAACCCCTCACGCGAAAGCAAGTCGATCTGCAGCGCACCGTGATAGCGATAGCGCGGCAACGATTGGGCGAAATGGGTCAGCCGCATCACCCGGTATTCCAGTTCCTCTAGCGAAGCGCCGAAATCGAGTGCGTCGCCGAACCCCAACCGGAGCATCCGGGTGCGCTCACCCGAATCGGAAACTTCCAGCATCATCATCCACTTGCGCTCGGGCGATGTTGCTCCGGCCATCTTGAGCCATTGCCCCAGCGGCAGCTCTTTGGGCCGCCCCAGCAGGGCATATGCCTTATCGCTGGCAGAAGCGCGGTGCTCCTCCAGCAAATGCCAGCCTAACCGGCGCAAGTCATAGGCGGCGGGAACTGGTCCCGCCGAAAACCAGCGAAACTGCCGCAACTTGCCCTCTCAACGGCTTTTCGACCCTTTGAGCATGGCTGCACACAAAGGCGCTATTGCGCAAGGGTGGAAACCCCTAGTTAGGCTGCAGCACTCGGGAACAGGCGATCAGGCGGCGGTGGTATTCACCCCCATCGAGGCGAGGTAGCGGCGGATATTACGCGCAGCCTGGCGCAGGCGCTGTTCGTTTTCGACCATCGCGATCCGCACGTAACCCTCACCTTCTTCGCCGTAACCAACGCCGGGCGCCACGGCGACTTCGGCGTGGGTCAGTAGTTGCTTGGAGAATTCCAGGCTGCCCATTGCCTTCAACGCTGGCGGCAGGGGTGCCCAGGCAAACATCGAGGCTTTCGGGCTGGGGATGTCCCATCCGGCCCGGCCAAAGCTTTCGACCAGCACGTCGCGGCGTTTTTGATAGAGCACCCGGTTTGTCTCAACAATATCCTGCGGGCCATTGAGCGCGGCGCAGGCGGCAGCCTGAATCGGAGTGAAGGCACCGTAATCGAGATAGCTTTTGACCCGCTTGAGCGCCGCAATCAGCCGCGGATTGCCAACCGCAAAGCCAACCCGCCAGCCCGCCATGCTGTATGTCTTGGACATCGAGGTGAACTCTACCGCAACATCCTTGGCGCCCGGCACCTGCAGGATCGACGGGGTCGGGTTGCCATCAAAATAGAGTTCCGAATAGGCCAGATCCGACAGAACCCAGACCTTGTTCTCCTTGGCCCAGGCCACCACCCGTTCGTAAAACGCCAGATCGACCGTTTCGGCGGTCGGGTTCGACGGATAGTTGACGATCAGGATCGACGGGCGCGGCACGGTGAAAGCCATCGCCCGGTCGAGCGCGGCGAAATAGGCATCATCCGGCGTGGTTGGAACCGAGCGGATGGTGGCGCCTGCAATGATGAAGCCAAAGGTGTGGATCGGGTAGCTGGGGTTGGGGGCCAGCACCACATCACCCGGCGCGGTGATCGCGGTGGCGAGGCTGGCGAGCCCTTCCTTGCTGCCCATGGTCATCACGACTTCGGTTTCGGGATCGACCTCGACCCCGAACCGGCGGCCATAATAGTTGGCCTGGGCCTTGCGCAGCCCGGGGATGCCCTTGGATTGCGAATAGCCGTGCGCGCCGGGCTTTTGCGCAACCTCGCACAGCTTGTCGATTACGTGCGCGGGCGGCGGCAGGTCGGGGTTGCCCATGCCAAGATCGATGATGTCCCTACCGGCGGCGCGCGCCGCTGCCCGCATGCCGTTGACTTCGGCGATGACATAGGGCGGCAGTCGCTTGATGCGGTAGAATTCCTCGGACATTGGACCTTTCCATTGCTTGCGCGAAAATGCCGCGCCACGCGCTTATCGGTGATCGAGCGGGCTCGCGCCAGTGCGTTTGAGAAAAATCGCCATGCCGATCA
>JANMHL010000049.1:0-8463 GCA_031375125.1 Novosphingobium sp.
GCCCAAGCCGGTCGATCCAGCGCGGATCGAGCGGATGTGCGCGGCGATGGCGCATCGCGGTCCCGATGGACAGGGCGTGTGGACCGCGCCGGGGGTCGGGCTGGGGCACTTGCGGCTCTCGATCATCGATCTGGCCGGATCGCCACAGCCGATGGCGTCAACCGACGGCCGGGCGATGCTGGTGTTCAACGGCGAGATCTATAACTACCGCGAGCTGCGCGAGGAACTGCGCGGGCTTGGCGCGACGTTCCACACTGACGGTGATAGCGAGGTTATTCTGGCGGCCTGGCAGCGCTGGGGCCCGGATTGCCTACCCCGGCTGCACGGTATGTTCGCCTTTGCGATTTACGATCTTGGGCAACGCACACTGTTCCTTGCGCGCGACCGGCTCGGCGTAAAGCCGCTGTTCTATGCCCCGCTCAGCGACGGCAGCCTGGTCTTTGCCTCGGAACTGAAGGGCTTGATCGCACACCCGCTGCTGCGGCGTGATATTGATCCGCTGGCGATCGAGGATTACCTCGCCTGGGGCTATGTTCCCGATCACCGTTCAATTCTGACCGGCGTGCATAAGCTGCCAGCCGGGCATTCGCTGCTGCTGCGTCACGATGCCCCGATGCCCGCGCCCAAGCAGTGGTGGGACGTATCGTTTGCCGAGCGGCACAAGGGCCGAGCCGCTGATCTGGAAGCGGAGCTGCTGCACCTGTTGCGGCAGGCGGTGACCAGCCGGATGGTGTCTGACGTACCTCTGGGGGCGTTCCTGTCGGGCGGGGTTGATAGTTCAGCCGTGGTGGCGCTGATGGCGGAGGCCAGCGGCAATCCGGTCAACACCTGCACGATCGGCTTTGATGTCGCGGCGCTGGATGAGACGGGTTATGCCGCCGATGTCGCCAAACGTTTCGGCACCAACCACCGCGCGCGGCAGGTTTCGCCCGACGATTTCGATCATGTCGATACGCTGGCGGCGATGTTTGATGAACCGTTCGCCGATGCCTCAGCGCTGCCGACCTGGCGGGTCTGCCAATTGGCGCGCGAAACAGTGACGGTGGCACTGTCGGGCGACGGTGCGGATGAAGCCTTTGCAGGCTATCGTCGTCACAAGTTCCAGCACGGTGAAGATCGGATGCGCGGACTGCTGCCGCAGGGCCTGCGTGGGCCGCTGTTTGGCGGGCTGGGGGCAATCTATCCCAAGGCTGATTGGGCCCCGCGCCCACTGCGGGCCAAGGCGACTTTGCAGTCGCTGTCGGCCAGCAGCGAAACTGGTTATGCCCGCGCGGTCGGGGTGACCCCGCCGGAATTGCGCGCGCAGCTCTATTCGCCAGAGTTCCTGCGGCTGCGCGGCGATTACCGGGCGGAGCAGCCGTGGAAGGATATGATGCGGGCGGCTCCGGCGCGGTCGGGGCTCGACCAGGCGCAGTATGCCGACCTCAAGTTCTGGTTGCCGGGCGATATCCTGACCAAGGTTGATCGGACATCCATGGCAGTCAGCCTTGAAGCGCGCGAGCCACTGCTCGACCATCGCCTGATCGAATTTGCCGCCGGACTGCCTGAAGGACTGCGGCTGAAAGGCGGGCAGGGCAAGTGGCTGCTGAAGAAGACCATGCAGCGCTATCTGCCTGACGATATCCTGTTCCGGCAGAAGCAAGGCTTTGTCACCCCGATCGCGCAGTGGTTTCGTGGGCCTTTGGCCGAAAGCGCACGCGGGATCGCGGCGAGTTCGGCGCTGGCCCGCACCGGCTGGTTCGAGCCGCGCCGCTTAGGCACGATTGCCGAGGACCACATTGCCGGACGAGCTGACCATGGGCGGCTGCTGTGGCAGCTGTTGATGCTGGACCGGTCGCTAAGCGGGTTGGCGATCTAACTCAGATCCTGCGTGCAGCGCACAAAGCAAAACGGCCCGGACTTCCGTCCGGGCCATTTTTGGCTTGGGCCAGTCGACTTAGCGGCGACCGGTCGAGACTTCTTTAAGCCAATCCCACATGATTGTCTCCTGCTGTCAAACCTAAAGCAAACAGATATTGCTTCCCTATTAGGGTAACAAATTATTCACCAAATGCAAGAAGGGTTTGTTAACTCCAATTATCGCTGCGGAAGCAAAAAAACAACCTTAAATCAATATTATGGTAAGTTGCTGTGGGATGCTGACTTGCGGCCGTGGTGGGCGAGCAGGTTGATCGAGCCGCTTTGCCGGCAAGCTGGATGAGCCTGCGCAGGCAGGTGATTCGCAAGGGATTTGTCCCGATTGCAAGGAACTGGAAAGCTGGCGTTGCACCGCCGACTGATGGCTCGATTGTTAGGCGCCGAGCCCCTCAGTCAGGCTGACCTCAGGCCGCCTTGATCCGCGTCACGGCCTCCAGCAGGCTTTCCATCGCTTCGATCCGCATTGGCTTTGCAAGGTAGTAGCCCTGGGCAATATCGCAGCCGATGCTGCGGAGCAGTTCGAGTGTTTCGGGATCCTCGATCCCTTCGGCGATTACGCGGCGATGCATGCCGTGGGCCAGTTCAATGGTGGATTCGACCAGCAACATATCATTCTGGTTCGTGGCCAGCCCCATAATGAAGCGGCGATCAATCTTGATCTCCTGGCAGGGGACCGAACGCATATATTCAAGCGTCGCGTTACCGGTGCCGTAATCGTCAATGGATAACTGAATACCCATCGCTTCGATCGCGCTTAGGTTAGCGGCAACCATCTGGTGTTCGCCAAACGTCGCGGATTCGGTGACTTCCAGCGTCAGGTTGGCAGAAGGATAGTTTACTCTAGCCAGTACAGCTGCGATCTCATCAGGCAATTCAGGCAGTTCAAAGAGGCCAGCCGAAATGTTGACCCCCAAGCGGAAGTCAGGGCGTTCATCGAGGATGAAGCGCGAAGCGCGGGTAGCTTGCTCCAATACATGGAAGGTCAGCCGCTTAATCCGGTTGTGCGCCTCAGCCGGCAGGATAAAAGCTTCCGGTGAGATCGCGCCGCGAGTCGGATGTTGCCAGCGGACCAAGGCTTCGGCCCCGCAAATCCGGTCATCCTTCAAATCGAACTGAGGCTGGAACGCAATCCAGATGTGGCCTGCGTCGATGGCGGCGTCCAGTTCGCCCATCAGCGACAGTTCCCAGGCGCTGTCTTCGTCGTTCTCACTGGTGTTGAATTGAACCAAGTGGTGATTGGCGGCAGCATTGTCTGCCGCCAGCAAGGCTCGCCCGATTCGGGTCGAAATGCTGCGCGCCAGATTCATATCGACACCGAAAGCTGCGTGGATATCGACTTTGCGGCCCTGAATCACGAACTGGATCTCGATCAGTTTGGCTAGCCCGGTCAAATGCTCTTCCAACTCATTCATTGGCAGTTGCGGGCCAAGCCAGTAGAGCACATCTTCGGCTTGATAAAAGGTTGGCGCCTGACCCGGCAGGGTCAAACGGCGGGCCAGTTCGGTCACCAGATCGTCTTCGACCGAGGTGGCAAAACTGGCACAAACGGCTGCGTAGTTGCGGATCCGTAAGGCAATAATTGCGCGTTTGGTTGCTAACGGTTCTTCACGCAGCGCAGACAGATTTGGCATCAGAGTGCCCGCGTTCATGAGCCGGGCGTCCTTAAGCTGGCGGAGTGTTGCTGAGCGATATGCTACCATGCCGAACATCAGGTACGCTGGAAAATAGTCAGCCAAGATAAACCACGAGTCGAGTAAAATGGGCGCAGCTAGGCCGAATGCAATCGATCCTATTGCGGCAATGGCGCCGCGCCTTCTGGTTCTGGCAAAAAGCAGCAATGACGAAAGTAGCGCCGCAACTACCAAAGCGGGAATCCAACCGATGTTTCGCGGGCTGCCTTCACGAAGGGTCTGGGCGCCAATCGCGTGAATATAGACCCCGGGGAACCAGCCTTGACCTGTTACGTGGACAAAGTCCGGGCTGTCATCGGAAGTTACACCCACGATTACGTCTTTGCCCCGCACAACCTCCCCTTTGGCGTTACCGTCAATTATGTCTGGGAGGCTCAACGTGGGAACGGACGTGATCTGAATTGTCCAATCTGGACGATATGTCGCATCGACAGGGCCGATTGTGCCAGCGATATCGGATGAAATGGTTGGCGTTGCTATGCCGCCGAACTCGTCTGCGTAATAGGCTTCGGCAGACAATGAAAATGGGGATCGGTCAGACTTGAACGATCTGATCTGCGCGTTTGCTCTGAATTTTTCCATCGGCGCCAATGCCAATGATCCATCCGGCGCTCGGATACGCAAAGAATTGCCGCCAAGGAAAACCTTGCCCTTGTGCCGCGCCAGTGCGGCGGCAAAGGCATCGTCGCCCTCGGGATCCATTGGTTGCGAGAAGGCTTCGTCGAAATAAACCCGTTTGACGCCCATCGCGAATAACTTGTCGAGCAGATCGGCGTTATGTTTGCGCGAATAGTAGCTCGAGCCAAACCGGCGGACCGTCGCGTTGTCGATCGCGACAACGACAGTCTTCTGATCGGCTGGGCGCGCCCGAACCATATTGCGGCCGCCGCGATAGAAGTCTTCCAGTGGCTCCAAAATTTCGATCCCGCCAACAATCGCGCTGATCGCTAGTGCCCACAGGAAAATTCTGCGGCGGCTCACTGGCTTTTTCTCAGCGGATTTGCGCTTGAACGGCCAGATCATCGTGCGGCTCCTGCATCGCAGACACACCAGCACATCGCGCTTCCCAGGCTATGGGACGCGATCAGGAGTGGCTCGCAGGGTCGTGTTCCGATCCGCATAGATCGGCTCTACCGGGTATTTGGTAAATATTTTGGTTATGCCTAACGCGAGATTGACGGTGAGTGCGGCGCGGACGCGCCGCTTTGGCAGCCTTGCGGCGAACGGTTGCAAGCGAAGGACCGGGTGCTGACGTTTAGGGTAATGAGATATTGTTACTTAGCTGCGGGTGTGCTTATAGGCGGCCAACAACCGGATAGGGACCCCAAATGATCAAACAGTTTGACCGAAATGTCAGTGTTGCTGCGCTTGCCTTGGCTCTGACCATGGGCACTGCCGCGCCCGCGATGGCCGATGAAACCGGCCAGACTGACTACCATTCGGCCAGCGACGAAGAGATTGTGGTCACCGCGATGCGCCGCTCTTCGCGTGAGGATTCGATCTCCGGCGTCGCGATTGTCCGCGCTGAAGAGCTCGCTGCCAATGCCCGCCCCGGGCTGGGCGACAGTCTGACCCACACGCCTGGCGTCTCGGCTACTTCGTTCGGACCCAGTGCCTCGCGCCCGGTGCTGCGCGGGTTGCAGGGTGAGCGCGTGCGGGTCCTTAGCAACGGGATCGGCTCAATCGACGTTTCCAACACCTCGGTCGATCATGCGCCGGTGGTCAACCCATTGCTGGCCCAGCGGGTTGAAGTGCTGCGCGGGCCGCAGAGCTTGCTGTTCGGCTCATCGGCCAGCGGCGGCGTGGTCAATGTAATCGACCGGCGGATCCCCGATGCGGTACCGGACGAGCCGATCCACTTTGGTGCGATGGCAGGTTATGGCAGCGCCGCGAACGAGCGGATGCTGGCGGCTTCGGCTGAGGTTCCGCTCGGCGGAAACTGGGTCGGTCATGTTGATGGCTCCTACCTGAAAACCGGCGATTTGCGGATTGGTGGTCACGCCCTGACCCCGCAATTGCGGGCTTCGGCGCTCGCCTCCAGCCTGCTGCCGCCCGACCCAGAGGCTGATCCAGATATTGATTTCGCCGCCAATGCCGCGATTGAAGGCACTTTGCCCAACACTGCCAACCGGACCTGGACCGCAGGAGCGGGGCTTGCCTATGTCACTGATGGCGGCAACATTGGGGTCGCCTATAGCCGATATGACAGCCTCTATGGCGTGCCAGTTCGCTTCGCGACCGAACCGGGGCAAGTGCAAGAGGCCCCGCGGATCAAGCTGAAGCAGGACCGGATCGACGCTCGGGCTGAGCTTAACACCGGCGGTGATCTGATCGAAAAGGTAGCGTTCCGCTATGCCTTTGGTGATTATGTCCATAACGAGCTTGAGCCGGATGGTGGCATTGGCACGACCTTTCTCAGCACCGGGATGGAAGCCCGGCTTGAACTGGTTCAGGCCGAACGTGGCGGCTGGCAAGGGGTCACCGGCACCCAGTACATGAACCGCGATTTCAATGTGATCGGCGCTGAGGCGTTTCTGCCGCGCAACAGCACCGAGCAGATCGGCTTTTTCACGCTGCAACAATGGGAAAGCGGCCCGCTCAAGATCGAAGGCGGAGCGCGGTATGAAAAGACCCAGCTGCTTGGCAAACCTGATCCTTCCCAACCACAGTTCTTTAAGGGTGAGCGGCGTTTTGATGCGTTTTCGGCAGCGTTTGGCGCGGCCTATGATCTCGCTCCCGGCTGGAAGTTCGCTGCCAACCTGTCGCGCACAGCGCGAGCGCCATCGGCTGAGGAATTGTTCGCCAATGGGCCGCACGCCGGCACGTCGGCATTCGAAGTTGGTGACCCTGATCTAGGACTTGAAAAGGCCTGGTCGACTGAAGCCATTCTTCGCGGCAATGTCGACGGGTTCAAATTCGAAGCTTCGGTTTTTCACAGCTGGTACAGCAACTTCGTCTATGATGAGCGCACCGGGGCGATCGAGGATGGCTTGCCCGAATTCCAGGTCCGCCAAGCCAATGCTCGGCTATACGGGTTCGAAGTAGAGGCCGAAGTAACGCTAGCCAAGCCCGGTGCCTGGACCGTCAGCGCCAGTGCCCTGGCTGACTATGTCCACGCCGATATCGACGGGGCAGGGCCTGCGCCGCGAATTCCGCCGCTGCGGATGCTGGGCGGGATCAAGGCGGCCTCACCGCACCTCGACCTTGGAGTAGAGGTGGAGCACGTATTCGGGCAAAACCGGATCGCTGCGTTCGAAACCGCAACCCCGGCTTACACGTTAGTTGCGCTGACGGCGACCTGGCGTCCGCTCGGCGCGAAAGGGCCGCTCAGCTTGATCCTTTCGGGCAACAACTTGTTTGATGTTGATGCGCGGCGTCATGCTTCGTTTCTGAAGGACTATGCGCCGCTTGCTGGGCGCGATATCCGCCTGACTTTGCGGCTGGATATCTAGTCCTCACCGTGCCCGGCGGCGAGGTAATCGGCGCTTTGCATTTCGATCAACCGGCTGGCGGTGCGTTCAAATTCGAACGCGCCGTCACCGGCCTGATAGAGCGCCTCGGGCTGGGCCGCCGCCGTCGCGAACAGCTTGACCTTATTTTCATACAGCGCGTCGATCAGCGTCACAAACCGGGCCGCTTCGTTGCGGCTATCGGGCCCCATTTGCGGAATTCCAACCAGAATAACTGTGTGATAGGTCTGGGAAATCGCCAGATAGTCGCTCGCTCCGCGGGCTTCTGCGCAGAGCCGCTTGAAGCTGAACACTGCAACGCCTTTCAGGCTTTTGGGTACGTGAAGCACCCGCCCACCGCCCAGATCCAGCTCGGCCGATGGCACGTGGGCGCTGTCTTCGGGCGGATAGTCGGTTAGCCGGAAAAACGCCTCGCGGACCTGTGCGGTTGCGGCATCGCCCAGTGGCGTGTGCCAGGTGGCAAGCCCTGCCAGTCGCTCCAACCGGTAATCCAGCGGACCGTTGAGCGCCAGGACGTCAAGATTACGCTCGATCAGCGCGATGAACGGGAGGAAGTGTTCGCGGTTAAGACCGGTTTTATAGAGCTCTGCCGGGGCGCGGTTGGATGTGGTCACGATCATTACGCCGTGTTGCTCGATCAGTGCCGTGAACAGTCGGCTCATGATCATTGCATCGGCTGAATTGTTTACGACCATCTCGTCAAAGGCCAGAACCCGCAAGTCCTTGGCGATTGCAGCGGCCACCGGCGGGATCGGATCGCCGCTCTCGCTTTTGCGGGCTTCGCGCAGCCGCGCGTGGACTTCGATCATGAAGGCGTGAAAGTGCACCCGGCGCTTTTCGGGGATCGTCAGGCATTCGTGGAACAGGTCCATCAGCATGGATTTGCCGCGCCCAACGCCGCCCCACAGGTATACGCCGTTACCAGGTGGAGGGGCGGGCGCGGTGCCGATCAGGGAGCTGTACCAGCGCCGCTTTGAGCGGGGCGCTTCGAGCCAGTCCTGCAGCAGTCCCAACTTTTCGGCGGCGGCGCGTTGTTCTGGATCGGCGCGCAACTCGCCTGCCGCGACGAGCTGTTCGTAGCGCGCCAGAACCCGGGTCATCTGGGTGCGGTCGGTTTGCGGATCGTGCCGGAATAGGCGGCGATGATCTCGCCTTCGCCTTGCTCGACAATCCCGCGCAGAAATACCAGCCTCCGAGTTTCCTTGAGCAGTTCGGTCACCGCGTCACAGGGCAAGCCGGGCTTGCCCGCGCCGATGAATTGGACCGACAGGTCGAGCGTTACCGCCGTGCCTGCTTCGATAATTCCCAACTGCCGGGAACAGGCGAACAAGCCGATATCGATCAGTGCCATCACCGCGGCGCCGTGGATATTGTTACCCAAATTG
>JANMHL010000059.1:0-4891 GCA_031375125.1 Novosphingobium sp.
CGAAGAAGAAAAGCGCGCCCGCGACGGTGCCCCGCGCGAGAAGTTCGTTGATGTGGGCGAAATGATCAAGGCCCGGGGGGAGTAACGCCGCAAACCCTTACTTGCCCTCGCCCCCCGTTCATGATTTAATCGCCCGGTTAAAGCGTGCGACCCGGAGTCGCGGCGAACGGGAGAATGCCCATGCCCACTTATGATCTGATCATCCGCAATGGCACTATCGTCGATGGCACCGGCGCGCCGCGCTTCACTGGCGATGTTGCGGTCAAGCACGGCCTGATCGCCGCGGTCGGGACGGTGCATGGCGACGCCGCGCAGGAAATCGACGCGGCTGGCAAGATCGTCTCGCCCGGGTTTGTCGATGTGCATACCCATTATGATGGCCAGGCCACGTGGGACGCCGAGATGGCCCCATCCAGCTGGCACGGCGTCACCACGGTGGTGATGGGCAACTGCGGGGTTGGCTTTGCGCCTGCTGCGCCGGACCGGCACCAGTGGCTGATCGAGCTGATGGAAGGGGTTGAGGATATCCCCGGAACTGCGCTCGCCGAAGGGCTGAAGTGGGATTGGGAGACCTTCCCCGAATACCTCGACGCGCTTGAGCGGATGCCGCGCGCAGTCGACGTTGGCACCCACGTGCCGCACGGCGCAGTGCGGGCCTATGTGCTGGGGGACCGCGAACGGCCGGGCGCCATTCCGACCGCCGATGACATCAAGCAGATGGCCGATATCGTCGAGGACGGCGTGCGCGCCGGGGCGCTCGGTTTCTCGACCAGCCGCACCGTGCTGCACCGCTCAATCGATGGCGAGGTGGTGCCTGGCACCACCGCAACCAAAGAAGAACTGATCGAAATTGGCCGGGCGATGGGCCGGGCCGGACACGGTGTGTTCGAAATGGCTAGCGATATGCGCCGCGAATGGGACGAGTTTGGCTGGATGGGCGCGCTCAGCCGCGAAACCGGCCTGCCCTGCACTTTCGCCGCCTTGCAGTCGATCGCCAAGGAGCAACCGCTTGATGAGCAGATCGCCAATATGCGGGCAGAAAATGACAACGGCGCCAATATCGTCGCCCAGATCGCGCTGCGCGGCAACGGGATCATTATGGCGTGGCAGGGTACGGTCCACCCATTCCGGCTGAAGCCCAGCTATGTCGCGATCGCCGACCTGCCGTGGGCAGAACAAAAAGCCAAGCTGCTCGATCCGGCGTTCAAAGCGCAGATCCTGGCCGAGGCGAGCGACTATTCCGAGGTTAATCAGGACATCATCGGATTGATCATGGTGGTCTGCGGCGGCTGGGGAATGCAGTTCGAAATGGGCCCGGAGTTCAACTACGAGCCGCAAGCCGACGAAAGCATCGCATCGCGCGCTGCCGCTGCGGGCAAATCGGGCGATGAATACGCCTATGACTTGCTGTGCGAAGGTGATGGCACCGGCTTTATCTATCTGCCGATCCTCAACTATGCCGACGGCAATCTCGATTTCCTCGAGGCGCTGCAGAACAGCGACGATTGCGTCAATTCGCTGAGCGACGGCGGCGCGCATTGCGGGACGATCTGCGATGCAGCCAGCCCGACCTTCATGCTGCAGCACTGGGTCCGCGACCGGACGCGCGGCACAATCACGCTGGAAAACGCGATCAAGCGCCAATGCCACGATACGGCACGGCTCTATGGCCTTGATGATCGGGGCATTCTGGCACCGGGCTATCTGGCCGATCTCAACGTGATCGATATGGCTGCGATCAAGCTGGGCAAGCCGTGGCTGGCGTTCGATCTGCCTGCAGGCGGCAAGCGGTTGCTGCAAAAGGCCGATGGCTATGACTGCACGATCAAGGGCGGCGTGGTGACTTTCCAGAACGGCAGCTGGACCGGCGCCACCCCCGGCGGCCTGATCCGCGGCCCGCAGCGCGCTGCCATGCTGGAAGCGGCTGAGTAAGCCAAGCCACCCAAAACCCGTCTACCCTGAGCCTGTCGAAGGGCTGATTTTTCTTCGGGCGGTTGCGCGCAAAGCCCGAAGAAAAGGACAGTGCTTCGACAGGCTCAGCATGGACGGGTTCGGAATACATCTAGGAGAGATTTCATGACCATCGCCGCCATCCGCGTGGGTTCGCCCGCTAACCTCGACACTCTGCTGCCCGCCACTGCGCCGGACCCCGGCCAGCCCGGCCCCGGCCAGATTCGGGTCAGGCTGCAGGCGAGCTCGCTCAACTTCCACGATTTCGCAGTGGTCTGCGGGATGATCCCGGCCGCTGCGGGCCGCATTCCGATGTCCGATGGCGCGGGTGTGGTTGAGGCGGTTGGCGCTGGCGTCAGCCAGTTCAAGGTCGGCGACCTGGTTGTCTCAATCTTCTTTCCCGACTGGATCGACGGCGCGCCGCCAGCCACGGCCTTCAAAGGCGTCCCCGGCGACGGCATCGATGGTTATGCGTGCGAGGCCGTGGTTACGCCCGAACACTGGTTCACCCGCGTTCCCACCGGCTACTCCGCCGCCGAAGCTGCCACGCTTACCTGCGCCGGACTGACCGCATGGCGTGCGCTGTTTGTCGATAATGCGATTCGCCCCGGATCGACCGTGCTGGTTCAGGGCAGTGGCGGGGTTTCGGTGTTCGCGCTGCAATTCGCCAAAGCGGCGGGTGCGCGGGTGATTGCCACGTCATCGTCCGATGCCAAGCTCGAACGGCTGAAGGCACTCGGCGCGGATGAGCTGATCAATTACAAGGAAAACCCCGGCTGGGGAATCAAGGCGATGGAGCTGACCGGCGGGGTCGGCGTCGACTGCGTGGTCGAAATTGGCGGCGCGGGCACACTGGACCAGTCGATGATGGCGACCCGGGTCGGCGGCCACGTCGCCTTAATCGGGGTGCTGGCAGGCTTTGCCGGACCGATCCAGACCGGGCTACTGATGGCCAAGAACCTGCGGGTCAACGGCCTGACCGTCGGCAGCCGCGCCCAGCAGTTGGCGATGATCACCGGGATCGAAGCCAATGGGATCAAGCCGGTGATCAGCGACCACTTCCCGCTGGTGGGCCTCGCCGATGCGTTCCGCCATCAGGCCGCGAACAAGCATTTCGGCAAGATCGCGGTGGATATTTAGAAGTTCAGCCGGACGATCCAAATATCTCTTGCTCCCCCGCGCAGGCGGGGGCCTCAGGAGGGTAAACGATAGCTCGCGTGGCGCGGCCTGAGGCCCCCGCCTGCGCGGGGGAGCGCAATTACGGCGGTTTGGTTGTGCCTAAGGCCGGATCACGATCCCCACCGCCGGATCGGCCTGACCTGCAACTGTTGCGACAAAGGCCGTAACCGCTGCTTCCAGCCCGGTCCGTTCATCCACTGTCACCGCCCCGCCCGCTTCGGCAATGAAGCGAACCCAGCTGTGTGCCACCGTTTCGCCAAAGCCTTTGGGGCCAAGTTCCGCAATCGCCGCAACGGCGTGATCGGGAGCGAAGAACAGCACCGGTGCGGGGCCAGGCAGCGGGCCGTTGTCACGCCCGAACCCTTCGCCGACATGCGTTGCGCCGACGGTGCAGGAGTATTTCAGGCTGCCGCCCAGCGCGGTGTGTACCGCGCGGATCAGGCCCGCGTTTCCGGCGAAATCGACCAGTACGGAAGCTATCCGAGGCAGTTCGGCGATCTGGTCATAGGCCAGCACCAGATCATAGAAGCCGCCTGCGCGAACGAAATCAACATTGCCCGCCGAAGTCAGCCCGATCCGCTTGACCTGCGGCGATTTATCGCGCGCGACGCTGGCAGTGGCCATTGCGGTTTTGGACGATGCGCTGGTGCAGATCAGCGCCTGCGCCCCGAACCAGCCCTCGCGCCGCATCATGCTTTCGATCAGGAACCCGGTTTTGAACAGCGGGCCAAAGATCATCCGCTCAGCCTCTTTGGCGGGATCGTGCTCGGGATCGGCGTTCAGGCGACTGTACTGGTTGTAGATCGGGCTCATCGGCTGGCGGTGCGCGGCGGCATCAGTAAATCCGCCTGCGCTCACGCCGCTGGGCAAAACGTCCAGAGTTTCCCCCATCGGCAGATAGCCATAGACCCGTTCGCCCACGGCGATGCCCGGATGGTTCGATTGCGCGACAACCGCATGGCCCCACATCGGCACCACGCCCCATTCACCCTCACCAGGAAAGAAGTTCCAATAGCCAAAGGCATCGCCGACCACCGCGTAAGTCACGTTGTTGGCGGTAACTGAAAAGCTCTCAATCGTAAGCCGCACTTCGCCATCGCCCAGCACAGCTTGCGGCGTTTCGACGATCCGCGATTGGACGATATCAGCGCGCTTGATCTGGACGGTGCCGCTCATGACAGTGCTCTCTCCCAACGGAATTGAGAGCATCTTACCCCAGCGGGATCAGCCCCGCCAGCGGCATTCCCTTGTCGGTGGAGGCAAGGCGTGGATCGTCCTTTTGGACTTTCGCCGCGCCCCAGCTGCCGTCGGGGCGCTGGCCGGTAATCACCACTTCATCTTCACCGACCACGCCCAGGTCCATGTCGCGATCGGGCAGCACGGCGATCACCTTGTTGCCGATGGTGACCAAAACCTGCCGTCCTTCGCTGAACGACATCACCGCCAAGGCTTTGATATCGTTATACCACGGCGCCTCGCGCCAGCGCCCCGGTGCGTTGGGATCGACGGTGAAGTTGACCCGAAAGCCCAGCTCGCTGACCACAATGATCCGCGATTTGGCCGGATGCCAATGGTCCGGCACCGCATCCCAGACCAGATAGCCGCACATGAAATCGGCGCAGCGCTGGGGTCGCTCGGCGTAGATGTTGCAGCCTTTGCCGACCGCGCAATGCTGGCACCAATCGCCCTTGCCGCTTTCAGTTTCGGGGATTTTGAGCAGCTTGCAGCACAGCGTGCAGGTGCCGCAGGCACGGTTTTTGAC
>JANMHL010000092.1:0-1509 GCA_031375125.1 Novosphingobium sp.
GACAGCGAAATGAAGGCGGCTTCGGCCAAAGGCGGCTTCCTTCGCGGCGTTGGCGGCCTTGCCCAGCAGCTCGGCATGGCGGCAATGTCTGGCGGTATCGGCGGTGGAGGCTCTGCCGCTGGCGCTGCCAAGGTTGCCGCCCGCACTGCCGCTCGCAGTTATGCAGGAGCTATCTGATGCCCCGCGCACCCAACTTCACCTATCGCAATCCGCTTGAGGACATCGGCCCTTCGTTGGTTCGTGCCATCCTTGGCGACCCAGCCATGGCCGCCGCTCAGCGGCAACAGCAGTCCGAGATGGACTTGCGTGAGGCGCAGGCCGCCATGGCGCGGTCACGCGGCGGGCTGTATGACAGCCAGACCACCGGAGTTGACCAGCAGAACGCGGCTGCGCGCGGGATGCCGGGCTTCTTTCGGGCCATGTATGCGCCGCCACCGCCCATGCCCTCGCTGGACGATCCTAACTTTGTTCAGGATGCCGGGCCAAGCGCGCCGCTGCCCACCCGCGACGAGATTTTCCGGGCAGGGCTTCCAGCCTTCCTCGGCAATGCCGCGATCATGCAGGGCGACAAGATCGATCCTCGCGCACTGATCGGCACGGCTGCCTCATTCGGCGGTGGTGACGAGATGGCTCGCCGCGGGTTGATTGCTCAGGGCCACACGCCAACCAAGGACTTCGCCATCACGCCGGGCCGCGCGGACGAAATCTCTGCGCGCGACGCGGGCGAAGATCGGACCACCAAGTTTGGCGTGGCTGGGATCAACCGCAAGTCTGCATTCGATGTGGCCACGGTCAACAACCGCGACGACGTGCCGGTGGCGAACATCAACGCAGGCAGCCGCGAGAAGGTAGCGGGGATCAATGTCGCTGGCCGGGCAACCGCTGCCGCCACGAAGGCCGCTGGCCCAGCTCCGGGCTTTGACGCGATCACGCGTTCGTTCCCCGGCGTAACCATGAATAGCGGCTGGCGCAGCGAGGCGGATAATCGGCGCGTGGACGGCGTTGAAAACTCGATGCACCTGGGCAAAGCGCCCGGCGTCCAAGCCTACGACATTAACGCAATCCCCGGCATGACCGTCCAGCAGGCAGCGGCCAAGATCGAAGCGGACAGCGGCGGAACCGTTCAGGTCGTGGAAGCGATCGATGAACGCGGGCGCACTGGCCCCAACGGCAAGAAGCTCGGCGGCTGGCACTTCGCGCTGAAGAACGTCGGCGGCCCTGCAGCCCAGCCCGGCAAGCCCGGAGCTGCTGCGAAGCCGCCACGGATGCTGTCGAAGTCGGCTGTGGGGATGATAAATACCGAACTTAAAGACCACCTTCAAACCTTCGGTGTGACGCTCGACGCAACGACCAAGGGACAAGTGCGTAATCGCGCCTTGGAGATTTACCAGCGGACGGGCAATCCGGTCGGCGCGGTGCAGCAAGCAACCCTCGAATGGGCGCAGAAGCGCCGGGCAAAGGTGGACGCGCGATCAGCACCGCGCGCCGGGGCAATCCCGGCTGGCGCAC